>WJKA01000611.1 GCA_014729375.1 Chitinivibrionales bacterium | reverse complement strand
CGGTATGCCCGCTCAACGGCTGCGAAACGATATCAGTTTCCTTACGGTCGAGGCCGGGGATAATCGGGATATATATCCCGTCGGAATAATACCGCTCGATCCGCGTGTTGAAATCACCGATCTCCTCTTTTTCCCAGGTGTAAAATTCAAGCGAGTCGGCTATCTCACCTGTCGCCCCGATAATATCTCCCACGGCTATGTTGAATTTGAACGGAAGCGCAAAATCGGTCCACTCTCCTGCGGGAAGTTCCATTTCGAACGTGTCCTTGAGTGACACCGACTTTCCTTCACCAAACCCGATCGGCGTTGCTTCCCTGGTTTTTATCCAGATCAATTTTCCGGGCGTGAAGGCAAACAAATCTGCCTTTTCATTGCCGTATTCCACCCATTTCTCTTTTTTGTTTTCATTGCTTGCGTGACGGACCCAACGGAAAATACGGAATTGTCCCGGTGTATACGCCCAATCCTGGTCTTCGGCAGCAAGGTTCCGCAGCGCGGATGGTACTGATGGATCGGTCAATTCGGCAGTGACCGACAGGGGCACCCATTCCATGGTTTCGGTGGTAATTACATCGGAATTGGTCCGGTTTGCCCGGCGGGAGATATTGATCGTATCGGTATGCACGCCGTCCGATACCACAAGCAATGCGCGGACCCCTGTCTCTTCGGTAATAAAATCCGAGACGATTGTTGAAATAATCGTGTCGGTGGGAATACCGGTGGCATATCCCCCGGTCGCATTATCCGGATGAAACGGACTGTTGTCCTTGGCAAAATATACTGTCCATTTGACATTCGAAACATTGTCGTCAATCGAAATCATGTCCTGGAGGTCAGTGGCAGGATTAACGGCCGATGACGTATCGTTTCCAAAAGTCACCAGCGGACCGGAGCCGTCGACCATGACAATAAACGGCAGGGGATTATTTTCGTTGTCGACAAAATTATCGGTAGTGTAGTAAACCAGGTTATTTGCCGAATCTACAGAAAACCCGTGCTGGGCAATAAGGACCCCCCCGCTGTCCCGGTAGAGGCCGATGTCTGCTGCTGAGTATCCTGCAGGGACAGAATCGTAGTAGATTCCTATTGTAAACGGCTGAAACGCGTCCCGCCGGAGGGAAAAACCTGCGCTGACAGGTATAATGCTGTCCGGTGTGGAATCGGGAGCAAAAAAGTCTATTGTATCCTGCATCGGCGCAGTGATATTATAGTCGCCCTTGATAAATACTACCTTTCCGTTAAAAACGGTCATGGTATCCGAGGTAAAATATGAAATTGCCTGCCAGGTAAACGACGGTATTGGCACCTGAGCGATCCCGCTGTCGGCCGGCTCAGTCCACGGTCCCTGCGAACTGCGTAACCAGAGGCCTATATGATAGGTGGTGTCGAATATGAGGTCCGGACCGGGAACAAGCGTGAAAACACCTGATTCTCTTCCGGTTGATTTATCGAACGACCTGGTTTTTTTGTCCGGATTATCATCGGGGTTGTCGGTAATTGCCGCGGCCGCATCCAGGCTCCAGGTCACGCCGAGATCAAGGTCTACTTCAGGGTTCATCTCCACCGACCAGTATACGTCAATTCCATTTGTATTTGTGTTAAACTGCGCCGAATCGATGACTGCCGTGTTCAGCACGATATCCGTGGGATCGATTTTTCCTGTTTCCGCTATTTTCAGGTTGATAGCGGTGATTTCCGACCAGAGAAGATTTTTTTGTACCTGCATGGCGATATAATATTTGGTCTCTTTCTCGAGCCCGGATACAATCATGGATTCTTCTGAGATCGACTGGGGAGAATAAATATCATAGCGGCTTAATTCTCCGGCAGTGGGGCGCCCGGTGGTGATTGAATCGGGCGGTCCGGCCAGAAGAATCCGGATACTGTCGACATTATCGACTGCATCCCAGTGAAACCAGATCCTGGTTGCCTTAGTCGAGTCGACCGTCAGGCTGCTGCCGTTGATTGGCGGAAGCCATCCGGCAAGAAATGTACCGGTTTTTTTAGGGCTTTCGAGTCCGTTGCGCCCCACCTGCCATACCGATACCGATACGGTTTGCGTATCGCTTGCTCCCGCGGAATGATCATAGAAATCGGGATCTTCTATTGCCCAGGTGTAACGATTGCCGTCAATCCCGGCCCGGAAATCATCGATTGGGAGCGTGTCGGTTGCTTTTATCGTATTGTCGCCGTCCTTGTACTGGAGGATTATTTCGGCGATACCGTTGGTATCCAGTTCCGAGAGGGCGTTGTCGACATAAGCCAGGGCCATATCAAGAGAATCGGCGGTATTTAATTCCACATTGGTAAGAGACCCTGTATTTCCCCGGAAACTTCCGGAAACAGAGAATTCGTTGGGCGGGGTCATCTTGATCCGGGCCGAATTGTAGGTGTTATAGAGGCTTGGTCCGGTTTCCCAGAGCGGAGAAATCCAGAAACCGTAAACGGCGTCGGAGGGGGCCGACGGCGCTTCCACCGAGAGGGTAATCACCGGATCGGCTTCAAGCGTGGAAATCTGATATTGCTGGTACATGTTTGCCGTCGACGTATCGATATTATCCCGTCCTTCCTTACTATACCAGAGTCCCACCTGTGTTGGCGGCGGCGGCAACGGGCCCTGGGGGAGTGAGTCGAGATTGCCTATCGTCAATTCGAGTTCGGTCGAAGATATATAGCGGATTGTATCGATAATCAACTCATTGTCACCTTTGTCATACACCTCTATCTGGTCGGCCAGATATGCCGTATCATTGCCCGAGAGGGCATTGCCGATCGCCACCAGATAGGGAGAGAAGGTCCCGGTATCTCGATAGGTATGAGCGATTTGTGAGGGTGGTGATGATGCTGCGTAGGATAATGAATCACCGTCACCCCAGTACCAGATACAGGTCTCCACATAGCCGGTGGTTGTATTGGTGAACACGGTTGTCACACTGTCCGGACCTTTGAGCGGATCGGCGGTGAAACTCGCCCGAACTTTTTCGGTTACCCTGAGTGTCGCCGAATGGCTGGTATCGACGCCGCCGTCGTTACTGACCACACAGTAATAGATACTTCCATCCAGAGAGACGGGGACGGTGTTTAGCTGTAACGAGGGATCGGTGCCGGTCGCGAGCGCCTGGCTTTCGCCCTGCCGATACCAGGTATAGGTCCGCGGTTCCGACCCTGACGCCCCGCAGGAGAAGCTGGCCGAGGCCGATTCGGCGACGGTCGTGTCGCGCGGGTGAAGGTTGATAAGCGGCGGTTTTGCCGTGACGGTCAGGTATGCCGCAGCAGAATCGGAGCCTTTTTTATTCCAGACTTTTACTGAATAGTAGCCTGAATCTATGAATCTAACCAGTGTCTCCTGGTAGGCATAACTGGTTGCTCCGGGTATTGTATCACCATTGAAAAACCACTGATAATCTGGTGATGAATCGCTAGCGGTTACCGAAAAAACGGCAGTTTGGTATTCCTGCACGGTCTGGTCCTGCGGCGGAGTGGTGATCGTGGGCGGCTCAATAAAAGCGATTACCGTCAATTTGGCGCTGCCTGATGTCGTATCGCTGACCGCATTGTAAACCCGGCAGGAGTAGTTGCCCGAATCCGCGTAGGTTATATTCGTGATTTTTAAGGTTGCAGTGTTCTGGCCGGAAATATTTGTGCCCGATACCGCAGAGCCGTTTTTGCGCCACTGATACTGGAGATTATCGCCGGTTGCAGTAACTGAGAAGGTAGCGTTGTCTCCAATGCCGTTCTCCCGTGTTGTGCTATCCGGGCCTTGCGAGATAGCGGCTGTGTCTAGGACAGTTAATTCAACTCCATTTGAAGTAGCGTTTCCGAATGCGTTGGTGACAGTGACAGTATAGGTACCGGCATCGGCAGGCGATGCGTTACTAATTGTCAAAGTGCTCTGGTTGGACCCGACATTGGTTGTTCCCCGCTTCCACTGGTATCCGAACGGCGGGGTTCCGTCTCCAACCGACGCCGTGAATGTCTGTGAACCGCCAACAGCTATTGTCGATGATGATGGCGATACCGACACTCCCGAGGGCGGTACGGAATCTTCTACAGCAGGAGCAAAAGCGGCAAACAGGTATGCAAGCTGATTTGCGGTCACTGAAACATCCCACCCCATCATTGCCTGGCCGGCAGTTGGAATTTCCCGTGTGCTCATGCCAAGACCTGCTGTATAATTTTTTACCTCAATACGTTCTTCCTGGTTTGTCTGATTGGGAGTTTGTGCATTGTATTGACTTAATCCATTTTTCGGAAAGGATACATCAACGATCCAGGCGCCGTCGGTAAGCGTTGTTAAAGGATAAGAAAATGTGGTAAAGCCGCCTGAATGCATAGTTTCTTTATCTGAAACTTCCGGGACCGTGCCGATTTGCTCAACTCCTGACAGGGTTATTGCACCGCACTGGCCGGGGTCTACTTCTGAAGTAAACGAGACTTGAATTTCATATGTACCGGCCGACGGCAAACCCGACTCGAGCAAATACCACATTTCAGCACGAACATCACCGCTCCAACCGCAGTCGCTGACATACGTTATTTGTGTCAAATCAGCACCGTTATACGTAACAGATGTCGCTACGTGATTTCCGGGCGTAGGACAGCTACCGCCGCTACCCTTATACTCAAAAGCTGCTATCCCAACAATCAACACGCGATTGCTCTCGCCGCCTATAGTGTGGTCCCATGTTCGACTGCTTACTTCAGAAACCGGGGCGCTTGACGAATTATCAAACTGAATTGCGCTTTCCACCAGTGAAAAAATATTCACAAGCAAAAGGGCCGAAACCAGATATCGATGCAAAATCCTGTTCCTGGAATGTTCGCAGCGAACTGAAAATCTGAAACTGTGCATTATTTTCATACTCCTTCTTAAATTCGGAATGCTATACCTTGAGAAATTAAGCGCTTTAATTATTTTGCACAGGGTTAGTGTACTGTATCTCAAATACAAATATGCTTGCCCGGCCTCTTTTTATCCCTTCCTTCGTTGCTCATCACTTTAACACACTCGGTATTCGCCGTCTTCGCGCCTCAACAGGAACGAAAACAGCTCCCAGTAAACACACACGTATCTGAGATACAATACACTGGATTAACGCATATTGCTGAATAAGAATTCTATTAAGAATACCGGATTTGTTAAAATTTCCGGTTCTGCACATCCATTAAAATTATACCATCGCATAAATGTCATGAGCAATAAATTTCTAGTATTAAATTACAATTATCAGCAATATATCAGCAATGCTATAGTCGCTGTTCCGGTGGGTGAAGATCATTTTTTTTGTGGTTTGCCCGTGTTTTTAATTAAGATGCCGGTGATGATACCGATTATGCGCGTGTGAGCGGTATTACACAACCAGGAAGAATCTATTACCGCAGATAAGTAAGCCGTGTTTTATAGTTTCCGATAATCGCGCCGCTGGTATCATATGCTTTCATGCGGAGTATATACATGCCCGCGGCCATTGGTAGGCCTGCGCCCGGGTACCAGACAATGCTGTTTGTTCCCGGGTGAAAGTCTCTGACCTTTTGTTTCCAGATTTTCTGTCCTTTCATGGTATAGACGGCAAACGACACTTTTCCCACGCCGCTGTAGGGGACCGAATACCGGACAGTTACTCTGTTTGTAAAGGGGTTGGGAAAACATCCTGAAAACGCCAGTTTGAGCAGGGCGACGGTATTTTTAAATTTTTCCAGCGATGCTTCGGTGCCGACCGCGAGGAACCGGTATTCCCTGCTTTGCTGTTCTATCCGCAGCTCATAGGACTCATCGAGCGGGTCTTCCCATTGCCGTGTTGATGGGTTGAGTACTTTAACCACCAGTTCTTCGGGCAGCACCCCCGCGCTCCCGAGCGAATAGCTGATATTCTCCCGGAGTTCGGATGTGTTGCAGAAAACGAGCCTGTATGCAAAGACGCCGTCATTTGCCCGGTGAAGGATACTGTGTCCGTAAATCCGCGCGGTGAGTGTATCATAGACTCCGACGCTCAGTTTTGTAAATGACGGTGGCCGGTGATGGTAAGTCACGGCGCCCTCACCTTTTCGATAGCCGCAGTAGACGGAGCTGAGTCTCCCGCCGGCGTCAGTGTTCGGCGCGACCCTGATACTCCATCCCGGGGAGACTGATTTTTTTGTAAGCTGCTCTGCATACGACGAGAGTGCTTCGGGCGTGGGCGGTATCCGGAGAATGACTTCACGATTGGCGCGATTATAGACGGTGTGCCCGGAAAGAGCGCCTGAAGCAAGGAGTGCCGCGGGGTCTTCAAGACCGGGAATAACCGGAATATACAGTCCCTCCGACTTGTACAGTTGCACGCGGGTTGCGCCGAAATCGCGCACCTCGACTTTGTCCCATTCGTAAAACTCAAGCGAATCGGACACATCACCGGTTGACAGCGCGATGTCCCCCGCCTTTACCGGATAACGGAACGGGAGTGCAAAATCGGTCCACTCTTTGGGCGGGAGCTTGATTTCAAACGTGTCTTTCTGCGTCACGCTCTCTCCCGGACCGAGGCCAAGCTGCACGAGATTGCGCGTTTTGAGCCAGAAAAGCCGGCCGGGAACAAACCGGAAAAAAGAATCCACTTCAGGCGCATATTCCACCCATTTGTTGTCGGTGTTTTCATTTCCGGCATACGGGAGCCATCTGAACAGGCGGAATTGTGTTTTATTGTAAACCCATTGCTTTCCCGGTCCGGCCAGGTTGCGCAGCGCGCCCGAAGCTGTCGGGTCGTTGAGATTCGCCGTCGAAAAAACCGGCACCCAGTCCATGACCTGCGTGGTCAGCATATCGGAATTTGTACGCACTGCTTTCCGCGACACATTAATTGTAAACTGATGAACCCCGTCACTGATATCCATGAGAATCCGCACACCGTTTTCTTCGGTAATGCTGTTTGATGGAACAACGGTCACAATAGGCTGCTGCGAACTCCCGGCGGCCACACCATTCTTCCTGTTTTGCTGCAGGTATCCCGTATTGTCGGTCGACCATTTGAGCGCCCACTTGACATTTGCTGCATTGTCGCTGATAATAAACGATTCCAGCAGCGTGTCTGCGGGATCGAGGGCAGCGGCGGTGTCGTTCAGGAACGTGACGGTCGGCGCTATTTTATCGACCATGACGATAAATGGCATGGCATTACCGCTGTCGTCGACAAAGTCACTGGTATACACATAGACCATCCGCTGCGCGGTATCGACAGTAAAGCCGTGCTCGACCAGCCAGACGCCCGCGCTGTCCCGGAACATGCCGAGGTCCTCCCAGGTATATCCCTGCGGAATCGAATCGTACTGTATCCCGACGTAAAACGGCTGGAATGCATCGAGTTCGGTCTTGAGCGAGAACCCGACACTCACCGGCGTGTAATCGGTCACTATCCCCGTGGGGGCATAATAGAGTACCGTGTCTGTCAGCAGCGAGGTCAGGTCGTAGGCCGTGTCCTTGAAAAAAACTATCTTGCCGTTGAAAATCTGTATACTGTCACCGGTAAAGTAAGTGATCGACTGCCAGGTGTAGGTGTGAATATCGACTTGTATGTACGATGAATCTGTCGGTTCGCTCCACTCCCCCACCGCGCTCCTGAGCCAGAGCCCGACATGATAGGTCGTGTCGAATTGAAGGCTGTCCTGAAGGTCGAGCATGAAAGAATCGGTGATTGTCCCTGTCGACTGCCCGATCGTCCTGATCATACCGGCTGTATTCTGGTCCGGCGTTGAATCCCGCGCGATTGATGAATCAAGCGACCAGGTCATGCCGAGGTCGAGTTCGAAATCGGGCTGCAAACCGACTGTGTAATAAACGCCGATCAGGTTTGTTTCGGCATTAAATACAGCCGAATCGATTCTGGCCGTGTTGGGAATAGAGCTTCCCGACGGAACCGAATCGGTGGTCGCGGCAATCCACGACGTTGCGGTGATGTCCGACCAGAGAAGGTCCTTCTGTACCTGCATGCCGATTGTATAGGAAGTCAATTCTGAAAGACCGGTAAGCGCCATCTTTGTCTGTGTCAATGAATCTGCGCCGGCAACACCGTACGAGCCGGTGTTATAGAGCGGGCCGAGCGGCACCGAATCCGGTGAGGGCGTATAGAGTATGCGTATACTGTCAACATCGACAACCGGGTCCCAGTGGATAAATATCCTGGTCGGCTGCACCGAGTCGAGAACGAGCGTGCTTGTATTGACCGGCGGGTCCCATCCGGCAGTAAACTCCGCTGTTGCGGTATCGCTCAGCAGCCCGTTGGTTCCTGTCTGAAACACCGAAACATACACCTGCCTGATTTGACTTCCCGCGGTCGGACTGTAAAAATCCGGATCGGTTATGACATGGAGATAGCGGTCACCAGCAACCCCTGCCTGAAACGTTGATGCGGGTATGGAGTATGAATTCCGCACGCTTCCCCGGGAAAACCCGTATTCGATTACAATATCGGCGATTCCGGCGGTATCGACCGGCGGCTGGTTGAGCGTAATGTCAATGGCCGCTTTGTCCAGTGAATCCATGACAAGCGACACCGTAGCGGTATCGCCGCTGTTTCCGCTGTAATGGCCGTTGACTGAAAGATTATTGACCGGTTTCATTTTTATGGAGGCGGTATTAAACGGATTGTACAGGCTTGGCCCGGCCTGCCACAATGGTGTGACCCAGAACCCGTATGCCGTGTCGCCGGGCCCTTCGGGCGGCGTGACCGCAAGGGTGACAACCGAATCCGCGTCGATTGACGACAGGTCATAGACTGCAGCGACTGCGCTCTGCGCGGTGTCGATCCCGGCCCGTCCGTTCACACTGTACCAGAGTCCGATCTGCGCGGCAAGCGGCGGGATCGGCCCGCGGGGTACTTCGTGATGGCCGCTGAACGTCAGTTCGACCTGCGTTGACGACACATACCGGGGATTGATAATCTTCACCGGGTTGTCGCCCTTGACATAAACAAGTATTTCGGGAGAATAGGCGGTGTCTCTCCCGGAGAGCGCGTTGCCGACTACCTCGAGCCGCGCGATGTAAATGCCCGTGTCTGCATAGGTATGGGCAACCGTTTTCGGCGTATCGGCAACCGCGTATACCATGGAATCGCCGTCCCCGAAATACCATTTCCAGGTTTCGATATGTCCTGATGAGCTGTCGAAAAAACCCACCGTCAGGGAGCCCTCGCCGCTGCTGTCGCTGATACTGAACGACGCGCGGGCGCGGGGAACTACGGTGAGCGTTGCCGTGTCGCTCACAACACTTCCGCCGGGATTGGCGACAATGCAGACATACGTAGCGCCGTCGTATCGGGCCGGAAGATTGTTCAAGGTGAGCGTGTTGGTTGTCGAGACGGTGTCGTTATACTCCTGGATATCGATCCATGCATAGCTCATGGGCTTCGATCCTGCCGCGCTGATCGTAAACGTGGCAATGCCGTTTTCCGCAATGGTGGTGTCCCTGGGCTGGAGATTGATCACCGGCTGTTGGTAATTAACCGTAAGGAGCGCCGCCTGAGAACTGTCGCAGCCTTTAGTACTGTCGCACACCTTGACCGTATAATTTCCCGAATCGCCGAGTGAGACGATATTGATCGTATAAATCGAATCGTTGGCAGTGGGATGGATCGTTGTATCGATAGCGGCGCCGTTATGATACCACTGCCGGGTGAATGGAGCCGTCCCTGTTACACCAGCGGAAAAAGACACCGACTGGAATTCGGTCACTGTCGCGTTCGAGGGCTGCATGCTGATTGAAGGCGGATCGACTGCGGGAGCCACGTGAAGCCGCGCTGAAGTCGACACGACCGTATCGACCTGGTTATTTACGCGGCAGGAATACGCGCCCGAATCCGCAAATACCGGATTTGCCAGCGTAATGGAATTACTGTTTTCGCCGGCAATGTCAGCGCCGTCTTTGCGCCACTGGTACTGAATCGTGCCGCCGCCGGTCGCGGTAACCGTGTACGTGACTGGATATCCCTGTCCCGACTCCACGGTCGTATCTGCCGGGGAGGGCTGCTGCGTGATGACAATCGTATCGAGTACTGTCAGCAGTGCGCCTTCAGCGGATGCAGCGCAGCCGGCCGCGTTGCAGGCATACACGTTGTAGGTACCGCTGTGTGACGGTACAGCATTCGAAATGGTATACGTTGACTGAACGACATTCTGCTCGATAAATACCGTGTCGGTGTTGTCTTTTATAAATTTGAACGTGTACGGCGGCGTGCCGTTTCCGGCCGTTGCTGTGAACGATACCTCTCCGCCGACCGCAATAGTGGCGCCCTGGGGATTTATTGCCACATTTGACGGCGGGTTGACAATGGATTCATCCGCGCCGATATCCCAGCCGCTTACCTGCGGGCGCACATCGCCGTCAATGTCCCGGTCGAAACCGGCAGGGCCGGCGGAAAGATCAACTCCCGCGTCAATGGCAACCGACGTGGCCGGTAAATGGTAATTATGATCACCGGGATCCACGAAGAGATCATTAGTATTGGCATTGGTGATTGAATCGGTTCCCGGTGCGGACCCGTCCGAGCTGATATTGTTCGAGGATGGTGAAAAATTTGAGCTGTTATGCGTTTTGTAGCAAAAAATATCGGCACCTGTTCCCGGATTGGTAACAATTGTATTCCTTACCTCCGAGGTGTTGCCGTCACGGATATGAATGCCGCTTCCGGCGATATTATCGATTGTGACATTATGAATTTTCATGCTGGTCCCGGAACCGACAGCGGAAATCCCGTCTCCGCCGACATTATGAATAATGCAATTGCGGAAAGTCGGTGTCCTCGTGCCGGTCCCGCCACCTGCGTTTATTGCGTCTCCAGATCCGGAATTATTATGCAGAATAATATATTGAATGAGAGGATTGAGTACGGTGCTGTTACCTTCGATTGCAACCCCATCGTCTCCGCCGGCGCTCCAGTCGGTGATCCGGAGCCACTCGACCCGTACATAATTATCGTTGATAGTAACGGCAGAGCCTTCAGCGGCAAGGTCGATCACCACGCCGCCGTCATCATACGTACCGTTGTGGTGCTGCCCTTCGGCGACCGTCAGGTGCATGAAAAAGGAATCGCCAGCCGTTCCGTTGTCGAATTCAATTCCTGTTGTAAAGGGGCCGTCGTTGTAGCACATGCCGACTTCACGGCGCTGTTCTGGTGCAAGGTCCCCATTGCGTGCGTCTTCCCAGGCCTGGAGACTATTACAGGCCCGTAGAATTTGATACGAATTCGTCCCTCCAGTGCCGCCATAAGGATGATGGGCCAGCGCAGTGGTGGTAGTCACAACCTTGCGTATGTAAACAGTGTCCCAGCCTTCACCGTCATACATCCTGAGCAAATCACCGGGACCGACTGTGGAAGGCAGTGATGCGCCGTCAACAAAAAAGATTGTGTCCTGGTTCTCGGGAATCTGCACATTTCCGGTAGAATAGAGGACCCCGGCATCAGCGCCGATCGACCGGTAATTGATAATCGATCCCTGATCAGCGCCCGCAGACCACCGGCTGTCCTGCCGTGTATTGCCGTCAATGTCGTCGGAAAAATCCGTAACAGAGCTGTATGCATTTTCAAACGCGGGTGCGTCGAATGCAAGATGATAATCTTCCGAACCCGAAACCGTTGACATGAACATGCCGGTCGAGCTTATGTTCCTGTGGGTATTGTTTCCGGGAGCAGTGGCGTCGGAGCTGTAGTTATGCTGGCAGGTGCCGAATGTGCCCTGGGAGTTCACATTGTAATCCGTCCCGCAATCAAGGACCAGACAGTTGACCGCATCCACACGAGAATTCGCTGTAGAATATAAACCGGTCCCCCCGCAATTATGCACGGTGATATTGGTTACCGACAGCGTGCAGAATTCTGCAACAACGCCGCTACTACTGTTGCCGTAAATAATTGAATTTCGAAATGAGGTTCCCTTACCTGATTCGAGCTTGATTGCCGCATCATCAGCAGTGTTCCCGTGAATAATCAGCTTTTCAACAACCAGGCTGTCGCCTCCGAATGCTACACCCGATTCTCCGCCGTTGCCGGCATAATCGATCTCCAGCCACTCAATTTGGGAATGATCTGTTCGCCATAACAATTGCCCGTTCAGTACAACGCCGGTGCCGGCTTTTCCGGTATGACGGTCTCCTGCGGCCACCGAGAGACGGGTATAATCGTTTGAGGAAACATTGCTGAAATTATCGCTATCAACATTGATATTTTCCGTATATACCCAGGGAGCGCTGCCTGTTTTACGATGAATCAGAATCGTTACCACACCCTTGCCGAGCAGGCTGGTGCCGATAGCGGTAATTGCGGAATTGATCGTCGCATGGTCGTAGCCCTCACCGACATGAAAGGTGGTATCTGCATGTGTAAAGGAGACAACCACTGCAATACAGATCACAACTCGTGCAATAATTTGCGTTTTTTGGGTATGAGTATCATTCATGGTTTTATCAGCTCAGAAGGTTCCGTTTCTGTGGAGAATTTATTCGTGCGCCCGCCACCAACACCTAAGCGCTTAAACATCCGGCTTTTCGCTATTATATTTATGGATGTACTTTGTAATATTATATCTAATAAAACCTGAATATTCAAGAAAACCGGCAATATATTTTTAATTCCGGAAATGCAATTTCAGGCAGGTCCTGTTCGAATGCCGCGCTTTTCACGCTCAATGGATTCGGTATAATCCACAAGACGGCACATAAGTGATGCTTTTTCTTTTTGTGAGGCGGTATCGTTCCAGAGGTTCTTTTTTTCCATTGGATCGTTTGCCAAATCATACAACTCACCATGTTTCTCTTCAATATGGCGGGTAAGTTTACTGTCGCGGGTAATAACAGACTTGAGCCTTATATGATATTCATTATCGACGCATTCACTCAGAACCGAATCCCGGACCGATTCTTTTTTCCCCTCAAGAACCGGCATTTGATCTATCCCATCCACTGACTTTTGCTCGTATTCCACACCGGTTGCTGCAAGTATTGTCGGTGCAATATCAACAAGACTGCATAATGCGCTGCTTTTTCTGCCTTTCTGCAGGCGTTTCGGCCAGTGAATAACAAGCGGCACATTCAGCAATTGCTCGTAGTGAAACGGTCCTTTGAGCCAGAGCCCGTGGTCGCCAAGCAATTCGCCGTGATCGGAGGTGATGATAATAATCGTATTATCGAGCATGTTATTTGACTTCAGACAATCCACGATCCTTCCGAGCTGCTCATCGATAAGCGAA
Source organism: Chitinivibrionales bacterium (assembly GCA_014729375.1). Taxonomy (GTDB): domain Bacteria; phylum Fibrobacterota; class Chitinivibrionia; order Chitinivibrionales; family WJKA01; genus WJKA01. The sequence goes on along the minus strand of WJKA01000611.1, from coordinate 11,079 downwards.
ACCATGCTATAATAAGTTGCCCTTCCCAGCCGGGCGTCATCCTCGCCGACCGTGCTGTAATCAAATCCGAGGATCTGCCCCATGAGCCGGTTGTCGAATTTTTTGCTGGGATCGCCGAGATAATTTGCCTTGCCGTAATGGGCCTGTTTGAAATAATCCGGTTTGTCATCAAGCTCACGCGCCGCAAAATCGGGAAGCGGAACTTTTTTCGGATCGACCGGCAAAGGATAGCCTTCGGGTAAAGCATGCGGGTGATGCGGGTCTTCAAAACCGACCGCCAGAAAGAATGGACTCTCCATTTTCTGTTTATTGATATAGTCAATTGCCCGGTTTGCGGTCCAGACGCTGTTGTGAAGCTGCTTTGGTATCCCCCATTCATTGGCTTCGCCGCCGAATTCGCTCTCAGACAACCGTTTCATGTACAGATAGGATTCGAACTCTTTTCGCGACACCTGCGAACGCACCCATTTTCCATAATGGCCGGTCAGGCCGTAATTGCCGTGTCCCGAAGCCCACTCAATCGTATCGAATCCATAATAAGGGCCCGAAAAAAGCGCCTCTTTCTGTTCAACCGCATCCGCAATCTCTTTACGCCACCCATTGCCGGGAACCATGCAGTGTTCTTTTGACAACTCAGGAGGGCTGTGAAAAGCCTGGAAATGGATTTTTCCGACATACTGTGTAGCATAGCCGGCATGGGCCAGACGGTGCGCAAGGGTAATCGTATCTTCGGGCGTATTCACCCCGATATTCCAGCATCCGTGGCGGCTGACCTGCTGTCCGGTAAACAGGGAGACGCGTGAAGGCGAGCAGACCGGATTGGCCGCGTAGGCCCGATTAAAAAGGATACCACCACGCGCAAGGGCATCGAGCGTGGGGGTGACTGCAAAATCAGACCCGTAGCAGCCGAGGCTGTCTTTTCGCTGCTGGTCGGTGGTGATTATGAGGATGTTTGGTTGAGGTTTTTTCATGAAGGAAGCGATCTCAATGTTCCCGGTTACTTGCAAAACCGGAGAAAATCATCAACGTTTATTTCTGCTGCCCTGATCAAAGATCGCAAAGTTCCTGTTGCAAGTTCTTTGTGCTGCGGTATCGATAAGTTGGCCCGCATACCTTGCTTTACGAGAACCACATGGCTTCCCACCTGGCCGATTTTCGACCAGCCCGCTTTTTGGAATGCCTTCACCGCATCCTTGCCGGAAATATTGCCAAGCTTTCCCATTATACGGCAACAACGAGTTGGTTATCATCCGGCAATGTTGAAATTGCCTTCTGGTCTTCAGCCCACAACCACGCTGTTATGGCTTCCTTAATATTTTCAAGCGCTTCCTTCTCATCCTTGCCCTGAGAAACGCAACCGGGAAGAGCGGGACATTCCGCAACAAGCCAATCCCTTTCACCATCCTTTTTTAGCGTTACATGAAAAATCATTTAATTGTTCCTTGAGATAAATTCAACTTATTTCGTAACTACTCAGGTCCCTGAGAACAATTTACGGCGTCATTCCGGCGAAAGCCGGAATGACGCACCTGAGCAATTACATTTCTCTAAAATATATCATAAAATCGGGTAGTGTTCAATTTCTGAATCATGCGCATGCAATGCTGGCGGTCGGCAACTATCGGTTCATCGGAATAGTTCTGTTCGTATGCGCTGCAAAAGAAGTCACTCTGTCATCCGGTCGGCAGCAGACATGCTGAAACCATGCATTCGTTCACAATTTTACTATGCTGCAGTTATCGACAACCCGATAGTGTCTCCCATTGATACGGATTGCATAATATCCCACGGGCAGGTTCAAATGTCGCATATCGACATGATCGCCATGAAGTGAAAATTCCCTGATTTTCTTTCCCTGAAGCGTATATATCGCGCCATCCCTTTTCGGTGAGGCTTTATATCGCGCTAGTCGTGATTTCGCTGCGACCGGCCATGTGATCGGCGCGCGGTTTTCTCCTTCGGCCTGGACCTCGGCCTTGAGTTGTTCCATGATTTCTTTCATCTCCTGCAGCCGCTGCGGCTCCTGATCTTTCAGATCGTTTTGTTCACCGATATCTTCTGCAAGGTTGAACAGGGCAAACCGGTCGACTTTCAGGTTTGCGAGCAGTTTCCAGTCCCGGTCCCTGACAACAACCTTGTAATCACCCTGCGCCATATTGAATTGCCAGAACAGCGGCGTCTCTCTTGGCACACCATCGGATTCTCCCCGCAGAAGCGGCGCATAGCTTGTCCCGTCGATTGCACGGTCCATCGGCGGATCAATACCGGCCAGATCACAGAGGGTCGGCAATAAATCGACCCCGCTGACCGGTTCGCTGCTTTCCTGTCCCGATGGAATGATATCAGGCCACCGGATAATGCCCGGCACCCGGATGCCGCCCTCCCAGACGGAAAGTTTCATCCCGCGCAACGGCCCGGCCGAACCGTACGAATACCGGTTCCCGTAGCGCATCAGGGTTTCGGGACCATTATCACTCGTAAACATCGTAAAGGTATTGCCCTTCACGCCGACCTGGTCTACCTTGTCAAGCATCCGGCCGATCGCAGCATCGAGCTGCGTAACATTACCGAGATAAATATCCTTGTCGGGAATGCCCGAATTGTAATAGGAAATAAATTCATCGGAGGTAGCCACCGGCTCATGGGGCGAATGGAACCAGAGAAAGAGGCAGAACGGTTTGGTGCGGTCCCAGTGGTTTTCCAGCCAGTTAATGCCTTCATCGACAATGATATCGCTGGAGTATCCCTGGATTGTCCCGGCATTTTCGCCGTTGCGAATAAAATTATGCGGGTTATGATGACTTGGCTTGGCGTTATTCTGCGTGCTCATCCAGTATTCGAACCCGTGATCATCCGGCTGTGGTTGCACGGTCGAATTGAACCGTCCGGTCAGATGCCACTTGCCGATATGACAGGTTGCATAGCCTGCGTCGCGCAATAGTCGTGCGACGGTAATCTCTTCCTCCCGTAAATGCACTTCACCTTCCTGGATCCAGTCGTAAATCCCGGAACGGTTCGGCGTACGGCCGGTAAGCATTCCCGCGCGCGCAGGAGAGCAGACCGGTGCTGCAGCATAGCAGTCGTTGAACCGTATTCCCTCCTGCGCAAGTGTATCGATCACCGGCGTCATGATCTCGCTTCCGTAGCACTGGATATCGCCGTAACCCAGGTCATCGGCAAGCATGATCAGAAAATTCGGACGGCCGTCTGCGGATACGCCGGCATTTATCGTGTGATGCAGTGCCAGCGACGCTGTTCCTGCGCCGGCGAGTTTCAGGAAATCCCGTCTGTTAGTCAATGATACATCCATAGTGCTCCCTGTTCGATAGCCATGCCCCCTACTGTGGGAGCAGTATGCGCGTTATAATATCATGTCCCGCGGTTTTGACTTTCATAATATACATCCCCGACGAAAACGCTGAAATGTCAAGTATTTTCCGCTGCACCGGATTGCCGTCCCATGACGCAAACAGTTTCCCGTCAACGCGCAGCAATTTGACCGAGGAAATGCGCTCCCGGGCACTTCCAACAGTCAAGCAAGTGCCTGTTTTCGCAAATTCCAGTGACGGCCCTTTGCAGGAAGCCTCGGGGATGGTGTTCCGAACCGCCGACGCCCCCCCGCTTCTGAACTCCGGCGGTTTGCTCGTATCATGCCCTGCAGGATAGAGCTGCCACGGAAGCACCGGCATGGAGGGTATCGCTGTCATGCTGTACCATTCGAGCTTGAAATATGAATTCGGTTCGGTGCTTTTTGCCTCAACTGTAATCGGCACATATTTTTGTGCTTCAAGCGTATCTGTCAGCATTCCCAGACGGATCATATCTCCTTTTTCACGATGCGAATCGTCATCAAGTGCAACCTCGCCGTCAACAGTCACCACGCAGCTCAGATCAGGATCGGCAACTGCGCAAAACCGGTGCATTTCCGTTGCAACAGGAACAACATACCCCTCCCACCGGACCGACCAGGTCCCGGTTCCGGTAGGCGACCCGTCAATCCATTCAAAAATCAGCACCGAATCGACCTGCTCCCTGACCCTGGTGGAAAAATTGTCATCACTGTAATATGTGCCGAGTAATCCCGTACCGGTATTATACCGGCGGAAATATTCTTCACGATAATCCTGGTCGTGAATGATTTCTTCGGGAAATTCGAATTCTTCTTCAAGGCCGTCGGTCGCGGGCGTTTGCCCGTACCAGGGAAAATTGTTTCGAAGTCCTACATTCGACCAGTCAAAGCCAATCGCTTCAGCACGTTTTCTGGCAGCCGACCGGCAGACAGCCCATACAACCTGTCCGTTATCGCGGCGTTGACGGACGCCGTCAATCATGTTGTAAATGATATTCAAATCGCAATGGGTTGAATCGTAATTATCGCCCCGCTCGCCGTCAATGTAAATACCCCACCGGTTCGACAGACCGGGCCCCCAGCCCCATCCGGGCGGATCAGTGATCGCAACCGGATCTTGTTGATAGTTATATGCACGTGCATTAATGGCCGGATGATACACATCATGGACAAGATTGTGATAAAAACTATTGCCGTTTCGAATATTCCACGATTCAATAGCTCCGCAATCCCATGTCGAGTGTATGACATGCGAAACATCATTGTATTGCACTTTGTTATACTGTGTATATACATAATCCGTTTCAAAATAACCTTTCATCGTTATGCCGTACCTAGGTGCATTGCGAACCTCGTTATGCTGAATTGTGCACTCACCGGAATTTGCGAGATAGATCCCCACGCCGTTTGAAAACAGATGACCTGTTTTCCAGATAAAGTTATTTTCTATTGTGTGACCCTTATTAATATACAAAGGATAAACATCGGGCGGATATGACTGCGCGCTGATTGCATTATAATTGACGTCTTCTATCCAGTTATTCCGCACTGTCGCATACTGACACCGGTAATTGAGCTGGATACCGTTTAAGCCCACAGCCAGAAACCGGCAGTTCTGAATGGTAATATGCTCTGCATTTTCGGCCACAATCATTGCATGACGGGAATAGTCTTCATCGTAATTTGCCGTAAAACCGTGATTGTTCAGAGCCGCGGGGTTCTGCTTGTTTGAGAGCCCGCGCCAGGTGCAGTCAGAGGTCGAAAAAGTAATGCCGTCGATTGTAATATGTGCAGCCGGACTGTTTTGATCGGTGCCGACTATTTCAATTATCCGCAGAATGGTTCCGGCAACAATCAATTGGTCGTCAATCGGTGTTTTTTTGGGATAGTAATACACGTATCCATCCTCTGCAATGGCCCATTCGCCGGGCAGGTCGATAAATTCCCGGGAGCCTTCCCATCGCCACACTCCTTGCGCACCGTCGGTGCAAGCCGGATCGGTCATAATAATCCTGCTGGTAAAATCAACCTCCCTGACCGGCCAGGTATGTGAAAACCATCCTATGACTCCGGCAGTACCTCTGCAATGATAGTCATCGCTCCAGTCTGCAGGAAAATCGGTTTCCGAATAGTGCAATACTCCAGGCTGATCGCTTATTGTTTTCCAGAATCCGTGTTTTTCTCCGGTAAAGAGGTTCGGATGACGGGCCGGCGGACTGTAAAATCCATTTTCGGACAATGTCCAGACCATGGTGTCAAGCACGACATGATCGGGCAGTTCAAGTCGGGCGCGGTAGATATTTCCTTTCCATATTTCCCATCCCGTAACCGGCACCCCGCCGAATACACGCACGTCTTCACCGGGCATTCCTTTCCACACGACCGGCTGCTGTTCCGCCCCCCCATCACGATCATCCAGAGACAGTGTATTTTCACGGAAATAATCGCCCCCGCGAAGAATAACCGTATTGCCGGCAGGACCGATCGATCGAAGGTAATCGCGCGCTTTTTCAAGCGTTAAAAACGGCTGGTCCTTCGTGCCCGGATTGGCATCGTCGCCATCGGGCGAAACATACAATTCCACGGCGTTGATGTGTACCAGTGCTGCGCATACAATAAAAATGGCTGCTGCTGTGCGTTTCATTCCGTACCTCCCCAGTGGGTGTAACAGGTTTAATGATGCAAGACATGCCTGTTACTGAACACTCCCCCCACGAAAAGTACTCGTCTATGAACTACAAGCGCATTACCGTCCGTGAATTTATCATGTGCCGGGCTTTTCCATTGACCACCGCAATATACGATCCATACGGCAAGCAAAATTGCGTGATGGGAACCACGGTTTCCTTTGTTGTAATCCCGGCAACCCGCTTTCCCGACATAGTGAATATTTCAACTCGCTTTTCACTGTTCCGGAAATTTCTTCGAAGCAACGGCACAGTGGTTGCCGTATAAATAATCGGACCGTCATGATTGCCTTCCTCATTGACTTCGGCGACCATATTCTTCATGATATCCAGCATTTCCTGCACCCGTTGCGGATAATCGTCAACCAGATTGTTCTCTTCGCCGATATCATCGCTGAGATTGTACAGTTCAATATCCGAATAATCTCTGTTGGCAAGCAGTTTCCAGTCGCCCATGCGGACCGCCTTTGTGGGGATCCACCCGTATTCTCCTGCATGCATTTCGCAGTCGGTCCGTTCCCCGATAACAACTTCCGGGCACATCTCTGCATAGTCGAATTCCCAGAACAGCGGGGTTGTCCGGTCGACCGAGTTGCCTTCGAATACAGGAAGAAAACTTGCGCCGTCAATGGCACGGTCCTGCGGGACTTCGGACCCGGCAATTTCGCAGAGGGTCGGAAGGAGATCGACGCCGTTGATGGGCTCACTTGAAGTCGAGCCGGGGGTAACCTGCCCGGGCCACCGGACAATACCCGGCACCCTAATACCACCTTCGTGTACCTGCAGTTTTCTGCCTTTAAGCGGCCCGGCCGAACCGACGGAATACCATGAGCCGTTATACCGGTCGTATGTCTCGGGCCCGTTGTCACTGGTAAACATCACAAAGGTATTGTCCCGCAACCCCTCTGCGTCAAGATAGTCCAGCAGGCGGCCGGTGGCATAATCCATCTGCGTGACATTGCCGAAATATTCCCGGTACGTATACGCGTCGGTCTGCGGATCGTAGACAGTATTATCAGAATACATGTCCTTGAACTCAGGTGCGGTTGCAATCGGCTCGTGCGGCGAATGAAACGCGACATAGAGGAAAAACGGTTTTGAGGTATCCCGTTTTGTATCGAGCCAGTCGATAGCCTCATCGACAATCAGGTCGCTGGAATAACCCTGGAGCTGGTCCAGTTTCACGCCGTTGCGGTAGAAATTGCCGGGATTATGATGAGTTGGCTTGGAATTGTTCTCCGTTCCGAAATAATAATCGAACCCCTGATCGTCGGGCATGGGATGGGTATCAAGCTCCCTGAATTTCCCGCACAGGTGCCATTTTCCGGTAAGGCAGGTCGTGTACCCTGCATCTTTAAGCAATTCCGCGACCGTGATTTCATCGGTATTAAGGTGGACATCCGAAAGTTTCGAGATATAATTCTTGATTCCTGTCCTGTGCGGAATCCGTCCGGTCATTGCGCCGGAGCGTGCCGGGGAACACACCGGTGCGGCGGCATAGCAATCGGTCAACGTAATACCGTCTTCGGCCAATTTGTCAAGATTCGGTGACTGGATGTCCGGGTGCCCGAAGCATCCGAGATCGCCGTATCCCATATCATCGCACAAAATAAAAATGATATTGGGCTTCTGCTGCGCCGTGCCGGCAGTGGCAACTATCGGTGAAGATACGGCTGCAGCAGACAGCCCGGCAGAACATTGTTTCAGGAATTTTCGTCGCGTTTGAGTGCTCATTATCTGCTCCCTTCGTGAATATATCCGAACGTCCTCGTCTCGATCATCAGTTTCTTCCCGCCCCCGATGGTACAGTTATCGGTACAATCCGGGCCATCTCCCCTGCTGTGCACTTTACAAAATACAGCCCCGACGCCCGGGATTTCATATCGAGTTTCTGCGTGAGGGGCGCCGTGCCTTTTTTATGAAAAACCAATCTTCCGGCAGGATCGATCAGTGCAATGTCCCATTCGTAATTTTCTCTGCAGGAAATATCCACTCTGCCGCTTCTGACCTGCACTGCAATCGGAAACCGGTTGCGGGTCTGTTTAACACCGGGCATTTTTCCGGCAACTGCTTCGGGAAGGTAAAGCTGGGACTGCGGCACGTAGCGATAATGTTGTGATTCACTTGCCCACCTGAGCTGTACGCCCTTGTGCCTGCCGGTTGACTCATGGTAATACTCCATTTTGAAATCGTGAAGCGTCCCGGCGGTCAGCGCAATCGAACCGGTCCGCTCGGATTTACCGCCGCTCCATTCATCGATTACCGGCTGATCGTCGATCCACAGGCGGACACCGTTATTGGAATGAGCATAGAACGTGTATTCCTCGGAAAACCGGGGTAAAATCTTCCCGGCCCACCGTATTGCCAGCTCGCCGACCCCTATGCTGTCATAGATGCTGTCGTCTTCCATATGAAATACCGGCCACACTGCCTTGCCGTAAATGAAATTTATCATGGAATCGACCCGTGTCAATACCGGCGTTCCCGAAAGAACATTATTATTGAAATACTCTGCATACAAACCGGTACCGTCACCATAAGGCACATCGAATGATAATCCCGGGTGGTTTCCCTTTCCCATCGGGGTGTTGTCCCAGGGGAAATCGCTGAGAAGCCCGATTCCTTCCCAGTCCGAGCCGGAGTAGCTTTCCGCAGCGATCCGGGCATCAGCTTCGCTCGACTGCATATCCATGTCACTGGTCACCATCTGGCCGGAAAAACCTTTGGCCGACCAGGTTACTCCCTGGTTGAAATTATAATAGATATTACGTATCAGGGAATAATGGTCGACACCATCAAGATAGATCCCGTGCATGGCGGCGTCATTATCCATCCACTCGCACCATTCAAGTATATCATGGAATCTATTATTTATCAGTCCATGATTGAAACCGGTATTCCATGCTTCAAAAGCGCCCACATCTCTTGTGGAACTCATCACATCGGAGATATCATTGAAATGAAATGAGTTATTACGCGTGTGCATCATTGTTTCGAGACATCCCGGGCGCTTGGGACAAGGTGGCTGGACCCCGCCGGGAACAAAGTAGTTACCTTTCTGGGAAATCGCATACCGACGTCCGCCGTCACCACCGCGGATTTCATTATGGTTGATCTGGTTGTCTCCACTCTGGTAAAGCTGAACCCCGCTTCCGTTGGCCCAGAGCATCCCGAAATTGGTGATATAATTATTGACAACTTCGTTATGCTTGTTTACATATTCCCAGGGGCCCGTTGATGCACAATGGCCGGTGAGATAGACCGCGACATAATTGATACCATCGATCCAGTTACCATAAATAATATTGCGCTGTGCATGTTTGTTGACAAGGACGCCCATAATTCCTGCATTCACTATTTTGCAGTACCGGACAATGATATCCTCGGCATTTTCGAGGTGGACAAGGCCGTGGCGGGTATAATCGCCTTCACAGTTGCCCTGATCTCCCTGTGTTGAGGGATTATCGATACGTTGTTTATTGCTGAGCCCGATCGGCGTGCAATCACTCGTGGAAAGGATAATTCCCTCGAAGACAATATGTTTGACCGGTGATGAAGAGGCGCTTCCCAAAAATTCAACAACCCGTTTCATCGTGGCGCCCACAATAACCTGATCGTCGATTGGAGTAGCATATGGCTGATAATAGACATACCCATCGGTACCGATCGCCCACTCGCCGGGAGCATCGATAAAATCTTTGGAGCCTTCAACAATATAATCGTAAGTTCGTCCTATATACGGCTCAGGGTCGACCGAAATAACCCGCGAGTTGAAATCGACTTCCGATACCGGATGAATACAGGGAAACCATCCGTTGGCGCCATGCACAACCCTCGAATGTCCATGGTCCCACTGAGACGGAAATTCACCGGCGCTGTAATGAATTTCATGTTTATCCCCCACATCCGGACGTATGTAGGCGCCGAACCGGCTGTTCGCCTTATGGTTCGGGTGACGGGCGTTCTGAGAACGAACGCTGTTTTCCGACAGGGTCCAGAACTGCCAGTCGGTCCCGATATTCGCGCGGTAGATATTATTACCAGCGGATTCCCAACCGGTAATCTGCTTTCCCCCGAAAACACGCGGGGTTTCTCCAGGATAATTTTTGAAAACCACCGGGTTTTGGGCGGTACCGTTATCTTTCTCGGTAAAGGTAAGTGTGGATTCAAGGAAATAATCGCCCTGACGCAGCACAACGATTTTTTCCCCGCCGCTCACTTCCCGCAAGGCGTCCCGGGCCTTGTGGAGGGTTGCAAAGGGGGCCGATTCCGAACCGCTGTTGCCATCATCACCATCCGGTGCAACATAATAGGTTGTTGCCCTCGCTCCCGAAAAGAAAAGTATCGTAACGAGAAACAATGTTGCTGTTTTCCCTGCCATTTTCGAATGTAAGGTCATAGTTTCCCCCTTTAACGACTTATAACAAAACGTTGAATCATAGTTTGATGGGCCATTTTTATCGACAGCATATAGATTCCCGCCCCATACTTCACCGTTGGGATGGTATAGGTCGCTTTCCGTATACCCTCATGTGAGGCCACAACCGAACCGTCGGAGCGCATAAGTCTGATCGTATACGCCCCCGCCCCCCGGGGTATATGAACAGCACATACCTTTGCACCAATTCTTATTGAGGGGGTTGCCGGAGCGATATTTTCTTTTTTCGAAAGGCTTCCCACACTGCCGGGCTCTACCGGATAGAGCTGGTGCTGCGGGATCACATGAAGCGGCATTTCAGGGCACCACCAGTCGACACTGACCGCACTTCCGCCGGTTGCCTCGACCTTGATCGAGTAAGGTACGCCCGCTTCAAGGAATATCCGCTCGCCAAGAATCTTATAATCTCCCCCGCTTTTCTGGCCGTCAACAACCAGACTGCCGTCAACCCAGACCTTAATCGCACCTCGAACCTGAGAATCGAACCGGTACTCGCTCGTGTACAGCGGCACGATCGAGCCGGTAAGGCGGACATTTTTCTCCGATGTCCAGTTAAGGCCGAGATAGGGCTCGGTCTTTGTCTCAACCGGTGTTCCATCCAGACT
>WJKA01000610.1 GCA_014729375.1 Chitinivibrionales bacterium | reverse complement strand
GGAATACTTACAGGCAAAAGAGCCACCTGTTTTCCGGGATTTGAAAGCAAAATGGACGGTGCGATTTTTACTGAAGAAAATGTTGTGGTTGACGGTACAATTATCACCAGCAGGGGCGTCGGAACAACACTTCCTTTCGCACTGGCGATTATCGAAAATCTTATTGATGAACCAACAAGCAGGAACGTGGGAAAAGCTGTTCTTTACTATGGGCAGTGACTCAGTCTATGGTGTGCAGGATATCAAACGGTCCGGGATTAAGGAGTGTCCGCCTTCGTTTGCAGGCTTAAACCTTCGGCTTCACTAGTCGGCTCTACAAGCCGGCGTGACAGGGGGGTGTAATTCATTTCAAACGCTCAACGCTCAATGGTCAGCGTTCAGCGGAGAACAGCAGTGTATATTTTTCCGGATTTCAGCTTATGGTTTTTCGATAGTACAACTTTTTGTTCTGTAAATGGATTCAAACGCATATAAATACTTTATAGAAAAATCGCAGCGGGATATTGCAGCTGATTTCCCGTATCTGCCAAAGCATTTTGCCACAGTATCAAGCGGGCATTCATCGTCTGAGCGCGATGCAATAGCGCTTTTTGTGGGCGATCTATGTGCCGCCGACAGTAACGACTCTCCCTGGCATATACCGTATACCCTTCGAAACCGGCAAACCGTTTTTTTTGCACGCCTGTTCCACGAGCTACACCTGGATATTCTCCAGCACCTTCAAAATCCCGAATCAAAGACGCCGGTGAACGCAATGCGCAACGGAAGAAGTGTCATACAATTGCTGTCCGGATTTGCCCATCATACAATCCTTCATTTTATTCCAGGCAGCGACAGTGCAGGACTTGCAATGGCAGTGTTCCTTATCGAAGCCTGTATGTATTATGGCGCATGTCCCAATGCCTGGGAGGGCCATGCAAAACAGGCTGCACATACGTATTTCAGACATTTCAAAAAATCACTGTTCCAGGCATCAGCATCACAAACAGCAACATCATTCTGCTATATCCGGAGTGCATGGTTTTTTGCCCGGAGAACAGAGGGAATACGCGTGAGGGAAATTCCGGAAAACAGCGATGTATTCAGGGAAAAGCTTATCTTTGCAATCACCGGCGCTTCAGGCGAGGGATGGCTTTTCAGAAGGCTGAAAAACCGGCTTTTCTTTATTATTTTCAGGAAAAGCGGCAAAGCGATTTCAGCCGGTTCGCGTTGCAGCCACGAAAGCCGGACCGGGCTCTCATTTGCCATTGAACGACATCCGGTTGGAATTATAGAAATCACGGAATCCCGGCGGATCGAGCGACCTGAAGGCGCTGGGATTGTCGAGCAATATATCTGCGGCAAAAATGATTCTCCTGCCCTGAACTGGACAATAGCAATTTTTTCGTTCAGGGCAACCATATACCGGCTTGATATAATTAATCCTTTAAATGATGCACCATGCCTGGTAACAGACCCAACGCTCCGCTTCCCGTCTCCACAGCAGGTTGATGAAATTGAGCCAAATCGATATCTGGCGGAAGGTGTGGAAAACACTGTAATTGAAATCCCGAAAAACCCATGGGATTTCAGGCCGTCAGGACTCTATCAGCCCGGTATTGTCGAATTCAGGCCCCCCACAGCCCGGATTCATGCAAAAAGCCGGATCGAAATTCTCTCAGCATATGCTCAAGGGAAAAATTTCCGCACTATCGACATAACCCGTCTGACCGGAGTGTTCGATGAGGGAACCCGCTGAAACGGGCTTATTTTCATTGAATGTGTGGAGGGAAAACGGTATAATTAGAATGAACGTACGAGGAGCAGTTTGCGACTATATATATGATGGATATACGCATATCAGCCCTCAGCGGCCTGAAAAAGCGTTGATATGATAAAGCGGTTTACTGCTTGATTTTCCAGGCAGAAGGTACTATATTAATTATAAGAGAATAAGAGAAAGCAAAGAATATCACACTTCAGAGAGGAGGCGTTTATGCGCCGGGCTATTGTATTTTTATCTATCATAACATTTACTGTCGGCTCATTTGCTGCAGCACGGTGGGTTCAGCCCAAGCAGGATAATGTAGGATTATACAAAAATCAGAAACGCGAGCTTTACGAAAAACCAATCACCACCGTTGGTGTTAATGCAAGAATGAGAGTCCTGGAAGAAAAACGCAACCATTATAAAGTCCGCTTTGAAACGACTGTCGGCTGGGTAGAAAAGCGTCTTGTTGCAGCAACTGCCAAAGGAAGTAAAACCTATTTATTTGAAGATGCCGAAGTTATCGGGTATCTTGACAATCCGACGCCGGTGTATATTATCGATGCCGACGACAAGGACAAAGATCCGATCAAGCTCGACCGCTCCTTTGCCGAAGCACTTCGGGAAAATGTCGATAAAGAAACAATTGAGCGTCAGACAAAATAACTCGACTCAATAATTGTTTTTACAGAAAAGGCCGGAGCAGCAATCTGCACCGGCCTTTTCTGCAGGGAGTGATGGAGTAATGAGATTTTATTGTCGGTGTTTGATATAAAAAAGGATACACAAAAGCATTCCCCTGTCACTCCATTAATCCACTGCTCCATTCAAAAGTGATGAAAGTAAATTTAAAACAGGTCTTTTTATCTGAAAGTGGCATCTTCTTTTTTCTTCATTAAAATCCGCCATATCTTATCAACCAGTTCCTTGCCGCTGAATGGTTTAACGATAAAATCATCGGCGCCGCTTGCAAAGCATTTCTGAATATCCTCATCTTTTGCCGCGGCCGAGAAAAAAGCGATAGGGGTATTCCTGGTCTCTTCCTGCGTGCGAAGGATATTGCATATCCTGTATCCATTCATTCCCGGCAGATTCGAATCAAGCATGATCAGTGAGGGGTGGTGGCTGAATGCCATTGATAATCCGAGTTCTCCATTATCGGCAACAAGAACATCAAAAACATTCTCAAGAACCATCCTGGCCACTTCAACGGCTTCTCTGTCGCTGTCGATAAAGAGCACTACGGGTTTTTGTTCCGGCGAGATATCCTCGGCAATTTCGGGAAACTCCTCATTGGCGGAGATATCGATTTCATCCGTCTCGTCATCCTCAACAGCTACGTTCGCCTTTACCGGGACGACAACGTGAAATTCGCTTCCGTTAAAGGCATTGTCCTTCGCGCCCGCACTTTCAACCCATATTCTTCCGCCGTGAGCCTCCACAATGCCTTTCACAATTGAAAGGCCCAGTCCTGTGCCGCCTCCCATGAATTTTGACGAATGCGTGCTGTGCCGGTTAGTGTTGGCAATCTCATAAAATGGATCGAATATTTTTTTCTGGTCCGTTTTATCGATTCCTATGCCCTGGTCCTTGACAGCAACATGGATTTCTTCCTGATTATGCGGCGCGATGCTCAGTTCGATTGTGGTATTGTCGGGGGAAAATTTTACTGCATTATTCAACAGATTGGCGAACACCTGGTGCATACGGATTTTATCTCCCCAGAACCGCGGCGTATCTTCCTGAATGGAAAAATCCACATTGATATTTCGATCGGCACTTATCGAATCGAGTTCATCGATACAATCCCGCGCGATTGTCTCAAGATTCATCGATTCTACCTGAAGACGAAGCCGTTTCTGCTCTATTCTGTTAACATCAAGAATGTCGTTTACTACACGGTGAAGCCGTTCGGCTGCACGGTTGATATTCTCAACCATTCGCAACACACCGCTGTCCAGTCGGTCTTTCATGGTATCCATGATAATATCGGAATACCCCTTGATTGACGTAAGGGGGGTCTTGAGCTCGTGCGAAGCGATACTGAGAAAGCTCGATTTCATTTTGCTCAATTTTTTCAGTTCTGCATTCGATCGTATCAATTCCGAATTTATCCGCGCCATTTCAATGTTCTTCTTTTCGATCTGGTCGGCCTTTTCGGCCTCATCGGTAATGTCGATAAGCATGAACGTAATCGCAGCAGGCTCACCTTCGTCAAGTATGCAGAATGCATTGAGCCGGCATATATGTTCGGCACCATCCAGCGAGGTAAGAATCATTTTTGTCTGACAGTAGTCACCCGACTGAATCGTTTCCATGATCTGGCTCCAGCCGAGACACCCCTCGATCTGGGAAAGAAAATCCTCGAAAGATCTGTCAACCAAGTCGGTCCTTCGCGTTCCAAGCAGCTTTTCGCCGCACCCGTTTACATATCGGAATTTTCCGTCATTATTGGTGACAATAATGATTATCGGTGTATGCTCAACGATCCGCGCCAGAAGCCCCGTGTCACCATGCATTGTATTGCACCCCCGCATCCGCTATAATGATTTGATCAAGTTAGTTTGCCAGTTCATCGCTGATTTCCCGAATAGTCCTGTTGATTTTTTCCGCTTCGGTGAAATTGTCCCGGTGAATTTCTTCAATTTTTTTTGCATATAGTTCAAGAAGTCTGAAATGCTTCGGAGACATTTCATCAGTTTTCTCTATCAAGTTGACAATAGCATCGACATCACTGCGGAATTTGTTCTGGCTAAAAAATTTTATGAATTTTCCTTTCGCTGCATCCAGTACTTTAGGTTCTTTGCGGCAATACAGCATATTCGGTATGTATTCTTTCAGGATTTTCTCACGCACATTTGTTGCAGGTGATATTTTTTGCGTCTTCGGGGTTGCCCCCCCCTTTTCAATTTGCGCAACAAGCGATTCAATCTCATTTCTGACCCGTACAATCTGCTGCTCGCGGTACCGGGCCTGATATAAAATCGGAAATGAATTTACACTCAGGTTTGCATTACCGATATGAGAAAAGGAACCGACAAAAAAAACATCTCCCTCCTGGGCATATATCTCGCTTTCGGAGTGAAAAGGAACAATTTTTGCCGGGGTTGGAATAAAGTCTTCAAATTCTTTCATGTTCTGGATTTTTTCCCGCAGCTTGTCCGGATCAAGAGCAGACTCGAGTCCGTCAAGCTTTCCGATTATCTCCTCAAGCCCGTCTTCCAGTGATAATCCCATTTCAGACTGAAGGAAATCCCGCAAATTGTTCTGTTCCTGAAAGTTCCCCTGGGCAACAAGGAGCCCGTTGTGAATCACCGATGCAACGGGATGATTCATTGAGAGGAGTTCGGACTGATCGATATCGATCAGCGCATATACCGTAAGGCGTCCATCAAGATTTTCCTGACTACCTTTTTTCTGCTCAATGCCTAATAACATGGGCACCCGCTTTCCTGTTAGCTGTCCGCTGTTTTTTCAGAATCGTCTACCGCGGCTTTCATTCCGCGCAAAAGCACAAATGACGACACAAAAAGTAAAATATATGGTATCCAGTGCCATCGTACATTCGCGGCAGCGCTTACGATAGTTCCTGCCGGGACCGGACTTACCGCAAAGCAGCTCATTTTAAAAACTGACACAAACCGGATTAACCGGCGTATCGAGAAAATATATGTTACGAAGGCAAGGAATAAAACACAAAATATTGCCAGAGGGATTATTTGTAATATGTTTCTGAAAAAATAAAACAGAAACAGTGCAAAAATCTGCTGCCGGAGATACGATCTGACCTTTTGTCTGATAGTCGAGCCATTCAGTGATCCAATCATAAATGAAGAATACGGGATCTGTTTTGTAT
>WJKA01000609.1 GCA_014729375.1 Chitinivibrionales bacterium | reverse complement strand
GCTGTAGCAAAAAGCGGGGCGCACCTGTTTTCAATTTCCCTGTCTGCAGCCTGGAGCATGATATGTGTACGGATTGAATCCTGTAAACCGGACTGCTCATCACTGGCACGATCGTTTGTCTGGCTGCTGCAGACTTGTTCAAATGCGCGATAAACCGGTTGCATCTTGACTTCATCAAAAATGTCATCAGCCCAGTAATAGTTTAGCGTAAATTTCCGGACTCCATCGGGGAATCCAGCCTGTGCATATGCATCGCAAAGACCACGGTATCGTTTTTGCGACCAGCGTGTGCGATGGAACGGGGAAATAAACGCGATATTTTTATGGCCGAGCTGAAGAAGGTATTGCGCCACTTTCCGGGCGGGCGTGGTTGTAGCCGCTGCAAGAACTATCTGGAACAGTGACCGGTTCCGGAGTGTCCGGTCAACAGCGAACTCCTCAAGGTCGGTATACATCGAAACAGGTTTGTTGTAATGCGACAGCAACCGGACCACCTCATTTGTAGCGGAAAAAACAGGGCGGCCGGTAGTTGGAGCAAGCAGAATAAATCCAAGCAGGTCGTCGTCGTGCGGTAACGGTACGGTGGCGGCATTGTTAACAATGTGGAATTCCGGAGGGGATTGTTCCGGTGAATATGCATAGGCTTCCAGCGCAATATTCGCTTGTGTGCATTCCGTTTCGAGCGTGTGCATCAATTTGATACCGTCAACGCCGTGCATCAGGGGAACTTCCAGCGTTGAATGACCGATCAGGGCAATCCTTTTTTGATACGATGTTCCCTGTTTCCCCTGCATATATGGAGAGACTGCATATCCGCGCGTCGTATGCTCGATCAGTCCGTCAAGAAGCAAGCGGTCAAGCGCCTTCTTGAGTGTCCGGAATGCAGCGCCATACCGAACCTGGAGTTCCTTTACCGACGGCAGCGGATTGCCCGGCACATACATGCCGTTCACTATGTCTTTTTCAATCTGCTCTAAAACCCGATACCATTTTTCATTCCGCTGAGGCCTGCTGGAAGGCTGAAACGACGGCTCCTCCATGCTTTCCTGTTTTGCAGCAATCCGGTGGCCGGGTGCTCCCTGAAGAATCCCCTGCTCCTTCAGAATATTCACCGCTTTCCACATGGTGAGTTTCGATACCCCTGCCGCAGCCGCCAATGCTTCAATCGTAGGAAGATACCTGTCGGTCAGGAGCGATCCTGTCCGGATACCCTCGCTGATATACCGGATCGCCATTTCAAACTTTTTTCTGTTTTTCATCGAATACCTTGTCCAATATTATGTTCACAAATCAAAGCCTGGTTTTGCCCATCACTCCATAACTCCACCACTCCACAACTCCATTCTTATATAAATTTATATATATTAAACCAGAAAATGCAATTAATAAATCTTAATTTGGTTGGAAAAGCACAATTTTCTTTATATATTGACTAAAAGCCTGTATAATTACATTAATGGGAGGTAAATCCATGTGCAGCAGCAATCGATTAAGGATCAAGGCATCGCTGATTCTTCTTTCATGTCTTGCATTGTCCGGAATTTCGGCAACAGTCACTATTGGCGGTATAGAAGTTCCGGATTTTGCAGTCCGGAAATGGGAAAGCGAATATCAGGAGCTTCAGGGGCAGGCCGTTTCGGGTCTCGGCAAGTCCCGTGTTGATCGTCATAAGTATCTTGACCAGCATGTTACATTATGGGATACCGATCGTGATGCGCTTGAAGTTGTCTTGCGCCGCACAGAAGCCTTATACAATAATTTATCCCGAATGCAGAGCAGTAAAGCTATAAGTAGTTTTGGAGACCGTCTGTCGTATCTGCGTCAGAAAGCATCTGGGGTCGGATTGTCAAAAACAGCGGCATCTGCCCGCAAGGATATTTTCATGGAAGCCTGCGCGGTTCGACGGCAGCTTGCGCTTTCCAATCCACTGCTTGATGATTTTAATGAGATCCTGTATGCCAACCACGGTCCCGGAATCCTGATCCAGAGTCTCCATTACGGGTTCCTTCACAACGGCGGCGGCTTACGAATTCTCTCTGGTTTCAAAGAGGGAAACCCGCAGACCCGCGATCTTTTGCAAAACTCGGTAGTGCAGAATGGCCGTCTTCAGGGACAAACCCTGGAAGGTGGAGCGTTTTACGGTGCAGAGCTTTCATACGATGGCCAGACTGTGCTTTTCGCCTGGTGTGAGAAAAAAGGCAATGCCGTGTATCTCGATCCTCAGTCGATGAGTATAAAGCATCCGCATTTTGCCGATGATGAGCATTATACGTCGGAGGAATTCACCATTACCGATGCGGGACCGGGCCGGTATCCGCCCGACGGCGAACAGCGGATTTTCGTTCGCGCTACCCAGGGGCAGAGTTTCCACATTTTCAAGGTCAATATCGACGGCTCCAATCTGATACAGTTGACTGATGGGAGACACAACGATTATGACCCCTGTTGGCTTCCCAACGGCCGTATCGCGTTTGTCTCCGACCGCCGGGGCGCGGGAGTCCGCTGTCATGTCAATAATATGGTTCAATTCTGCGGTACGCTCTATTCCATGAAAGATGATGGAAATGATATTATCCCGCTCAGCTATCATGAGACATCGGAGGTCTACCCCAGTGTCGACAACAACGGAAAGATAGTATACACGCGGTGGGATTATGTGGACCGGGATTTCAATGTGGCACATCATATCTGGACCTGCAACCCCGACGGCACTGATCCGCGGGCGCCGCATGGTAATTACCCTTATCCCCATTCCACACTGGACCAGACTGAGAAAGTTGCCCATGACGGCCGCTTTGACCGTCCGTGGAGCGAATTCTTTATCCGGGCTATTCCCGGGACCCATTCGAAATATGTCGCCTGCGCCAGCACCCACCACGGTAACTCCAGCGGGAGTTTGGTCCTTATCAACACGGCGATCAAGGATGATTACAAAGATGCTCAGGTCCAGCGCATCTCTCCGGGAGACTGCTTTCCCAATGAGACTCCGGGCTCTGCGCCGAATTTCATTGATAACTGCAACACCGGTCCATCGTATGTCGCTCCCTGGCCGCTCAGTGAAGACTACTATATCGCGGTCCGTCGAAGCGACCCCGGTGGAATATACCTTATAGATAAGTTCGGCAATGAAGAGCTTCTTTTGAACTGCGACGGTGAAAAGACTGCTTTTCCGGTTCCGATCAGGTCGCGGGAGAAGCTTCCGGTTATTTCCACCAAGACCTGGCAGGGTGAGCGTAGAAATGCAGACGATCACAAGCGGGCAACAGTGAGCGTTGTCAATGTATATGAGGCCGATTTTGACTGGCCTGCCAATACAACGATCAAGGAACTTCGCATCATTCAAATAATTCCCAAGCCCTGGTTCTGTCCAATCCAGAATGAGCCCTTCATGGGTTGGTCACACGGCGGAATCGGTCGCATGGTACTGGGAACCGCTCCGGTTGAAGAGGATGGCAGCGCGTATTTCGAAGCCCCGGTCGAACGGGAATTTTACATTCAGGCTATTGATGAAAAGGGAATGGCGGTCCAGTCGATGCGGTCCGGGACCTATGTTCATCCGGGAGAGCAGTTGAGCTGCATGGGGTGCCACGAAGATAAATGGAAAGCGATCCCGCCGCTGTCAACGCCGCCGGCGGCTTTTCAGCGGGCGCCGTCACCGCTTACTCCCGAGGTCGAGGGATCACTTCCTCTCACTTTTGCACGACTGGTTGCGCCGGTGCTTAAAAACAAATGCATGGGTTGCCATGTGGAAAAAAATGTTACCCCGGATTTCACGCAGAGTCTTGAAGAAACAGAGTCTCCCGAAAAAGGTGACGCTGTCGGCACCTTATATAATTCCCTTAAAGATTATGCTTTTTATTTTCATGCAGCCGAATGGAATGACGGCCTGGGGAAAACGCATGGCGGCTACCGTACCATTGCCGGACGGTTCGGCACCCGGGAGTCGCAGCTTGGCAAGACACTGCTTGGCGCCAACCATCAGCAGCGCATGCAGGACGGCAGGTTTACCGAAGAAGACCTTCACCGGATAATCCTCTGGCTCGATTGCAACTCCATGGAGCTTGCGGCAAACTACGATGCCGACAAGCAGCGCAGGGGAGAGGTGGTCTGGCCGTATCTCGATGTCGATCCGGATAATCCGACCGGGGTTGAGTATGACCGTCCGTTGCCCGGCGAAGCCGTTATTCTGTCAAAGCTTGACATGACAGCATCTCCGGTTATTCAAGCCTCCCCCGGAATACGGCTTGTCAATAAGAACCTGCTTCGGATAGAAAATAAAACGCCTGGTACTCTTTTTGTTTCTCTTCATGACTGCACCGGCCGGAAATTGTGCGGGGTAGCGGCAGACCCAAACCGGCGAATTGTCGATATTGACCTGGCAACCATACGGCATGCAAGCGGTGTGTATGTGGTCCGGGTGAAAAGAGGAAACGATATATTTGCCGAATCGATAATGCTGCATTAACCGGTGCAGCATTGTCAATTCCTTGATTTTCGTACCTACTCAGGTGGGTCGGTCTCGTCATTCCGGCGAAAGCCGGAATCCATCTTGTTACATGCAAGAACTCAACTGGATTCCGGCTTTCGCCGGAATGACGCTGGAAATCCTGATATCCTGAGGTGTCAAGAGCGAACTTCATTTCCACATTTCCATATCGATTGTTCTCATCTTTTTTAGCGTACTGTCAAACTCTTTTTTCTCTTTTTCACTCCACGTTCCTGCGAGGTAATCCAGATCGTGGTGTTCCTGAATGTTTTTTTGAGGACAGCAGGCGTCCTCCATTATAGTAATGGCAGCTTTGTTAAGGCTTGTATGCTTTTTATGAGCTTCCTCTTTTATTTTTTTTCCACATGTGGCGGTATATTACGAATAGTCAGGGCATTCATACCGGCTCCATTGATTCATTTCGTGATTCACTGTGATGCATTCTTTTTACCAATATAGCATCTATTTATTTAATTTTCAACATTTTTAATTTAAAATGTATATATTATCAAAACAAATAGGGTCTTATTGGATAAAAGTTATGCGGTTAACTTACTTGTATTTATAGAGATTATATGACCAATTTATCTAAAGCAGGTACAAATGTCAGCCGATTGGCGATTCTTTTATTTCTCTCTTTTCAAATCCCATCCTCCGCCAGTGTCCCCATTGAGATCAATTTCGAAGCCGAGGAGTTTGATGATACGGCAAAATTCGATTATGACAACGATGATCCCACGCAGCTCAACTGTTGCTGGACCAATATCTGCTGTGATGACGGCGGATGGATTTTATATGAAAATGTCGATTTCGGGTCGGATATTTACTGGCAGCATTTCGAGGTGCGGGCGATTCGCGCGGGTGACGGCAATGTCAAGGTTGGCGATTTCACCGTGCATCTTGACAGTCCGACAGGGCCGAGTCTTGGGACGGTTGATATCATGACTACCAATGGTGAGTGGAAAACATTTTCCGGTTCCATCAGCGATGCCAATGGCGTACATGATGTCTATCTTACGACCCGGGGAGCGGGGCATCACGGCGGTATCGGGTCGTTTGACTGGTTCAAATTCAAGGGAACGGTGGAGCGCGCTGGTCCGACAACCTACTATGTTTCAGCGAGTGAAGGTGATAATTCCAACGCAGGGACATCGGTAGATGCTCCATTTAAGACGATACAGAAAGCCGCGGATTTGATGGTTGGCGGTGATATTTGCTATATCCGTGAAGGTATCTATTTCGAGAAAATTGTTCCGAAGAATTCCGGCGCGGCAGGTCATCCGGTCGCATTCGAAGCATATCAGAACGAACAGGTAATAATC
>WJKA01000608.1 GCA_014729375.1 Chitinivibrionales bacterium | reverse complement strand
GCATTAGATTATCCTGACTGTTGAGGGAATTTTCCTTTGCTGCTGTTGCATATCATTGAAAAACAAAATAAATGAATCGTAGGGCATGATGGTACAAAAAAATCTTCTTTGAGGAAATTCTTTCATTTATTTGTTTGTATTAAGTATTTTCATAATTTACAAAGCATTATTGCAATTTAAACATAAGGATGGGGGCTGTGGAAAACAGGGAGCCGGTCAATGATCAGATGCGGGTCAGAAAAGACAAGATACAAGACCTCCGGCGTTTGTATAACAGTGCGTATGCCAATCGATATGAGCGAACGCATAATTGTTTGATTGCTCAGGCGCTCGATGACGGTCACAAGCCGGTTGTTCTTGCCGGCCGCGTCATTTCAATCCGTCAATTCGGAAAATTGATTTTTGGGCATTTGCAGGATTTTCACGGCAAAATGCAGTTTGCCGCGCAGCAAAGTGTCCTCAGAGACAAGTTCGATCCGCTCAAGCGGCTTGTTGATATCGGGGATTATATTGGTATTGAGGGTGAAGTTTTTACTACTAAAAAAGGCGAAAAGTCGATCAATGTGGTCAAGTGGAAATTTCTTTCAAAGGCTTTGCGGCCGCTTCCCGAAAAATTTCACGGCATATCAGATCCCGAGCTGCGACTTAGGCGGCGCTATCTCGACCTGGTAATGACCCCTGATTCCATGGCCAGGTTTAAAAAACGGTCAAAAATTATCCGTGCAATAAGAGAATATCTGAATAATAACGGTTTTTATGAAATCGATACCCCTATTCTGACCGGCAAAGCCAGCGGGGCAATGGCCACGCCCTTTGTAACCCATTATAATGCGCTTGACATGAATGTATATCTTCGAATAGCACCCGAGACATATCTGAAACGCGCGATTGCCGGCGGATTCGAAAAAGTGTATGAATTTGCCCGCTCGTTCAGGAATGAAGGTGTTGACTCGTCGCATCTCCCGGATTTTACCCTTCTTGAATACTATGTCGCGTACTGGAATTATGAAGACAATATGGTGTTTACCGAACGCCTTATCAGGCATGTTCTAATGGAGGTGTTCAATGATGTCAGGATTAAATATGGCGATACGGTAATAAATTTTGAAACATCGTGGCCCCGCATTTCATTCCGCGATCTTCTTTTGCAGGATACCGGAGTTGACGTTTACGAGTGTACGACCAAAGAGATGGTCCTGGAAGACATGAAAAAAGAGGGGATCGATTTGTCCGATGAAATTGACATAGAAAAAGCGAGCAGGGCCACCATTATGGACCAGCTCTATAAAAAAATGTCCAGACCGTATCTGATCGATCCGGTTTTTGTCATTCATCATCCGCTTGATCTTTCGCCGCTTGCGCGGAGGAATGATGAGAACCCCAAAGTCGCCGACCGTTTCCAGCTTGTTGTTAATGGATGGGAAATTGTCAATGCATATTCCGAGCTTGTCGATCCAGTCGATCAGGCCGAGCGGTTCAGACAGCAGGCGCAGGCAAAAGCGGAAGGAGAGATCGAGGCCATGGAGGGAGAAACCGACTTTGTTACCTGCATGGAGTACGGGATGCCCCCGATGTCGGGATGGGGGATGGGCATTGATAGATTGGTTGCCCTGTTCACGAACGCGTCGTCGCTGAGGGATGTTGTCCTTTTTCCGCTGCTTCGCCCCGAATAGTCAATTAAATATGTATCGTTGATACGTATCTCATTTTTATCAGGAATTGCATACCGGCACATGGAATGGTTCATCGCCTTACGATATCTTCGCGGTAAAAGAAAAATCGGATTTATTTCATTTATATCCTATATTTCCGCGGCAGGAGTGTTCCTCGGCTCATTCGTGCTTGTTGTGGCACTCTCGGTTGCCAACGGGTTCGAACGTGAGGTCCGCGACCGGATAATCGGGATTTTTGCCGATGCCCGAATCCTTCAGTATTTCAGCAGGCCGATTGAAGCGTATGATTCGCTCCGGCTGAAAGTGCTGGAACACCCGGACGTGACTGCAGCTTCACCATATATCAGTGGCAAGGGACTGATTGAACACGAGGGGGTGCAGGAGGGGAACCTTATCATGGGAATTGATGATTCCCTGGAGATGACGGTTACTGATTTGCATTCAACCGTGCTGATCGGCGAATTCAAGCTCGATTCTGCAGTTTCAAAAGATGGTGATACCCTGCCGGGTGTGCTTATCGGCATGGGCCTGGCAAACAAACTTGGCGTCAGGACCGGTTCCGAAGTCATTCTGGGCACTATCCCCGCAGTAGAAGACCAGATGGACATTATGTCGAGCGTCCGCGCGGGCAAATTTGTTGTCACTGGTATTTTCGAAACAGGAATGTACGAATACGATTTGAATCTTGTTTACATTTCGATTGCATCAGCGCAGGAACTATTCGATTTAAAGGGCGTTGAAGGAATTCAAATCAAGACAACCGATCTTTTTCATGCCGACAGGATTTCGCAGGATGTTGTCGAGCATGTTGAAGGGTATCCGTATCGGGCCGTAGACTGGAAAAGCCAGAATAAAAGCCTTTTTAAATGGATGAAACTCGAGCGGCTTATCATTTTTATCGTCATTTCCCTCATTATTGTGGTGGCAGCGTTTAATATTATCTGTTCGCTTGTCATGATGATTATGGAAAAACGGCGGGAGATCGGTATTCTCATGGGCATGGGAACTACATCGGGAACAATTATGAAAATTTTTATGCTTAACGGAACAATAATTGGTGCCATCGGATCGACGATCGGTGTTGCTGCAGGCGTGATACTCTGCTATATTCAGTACCGGTACCAATTGATTCCTCTCCCCGGAGATATCTATTTTATTACTACTCTTCCGATATTTATCCGTCCGAATGATATATGGAGTATATACCTGGCAGCAAATTGTATCTGTTTCCTTGCCACGCTGTATCCTGCATGGAAAGCGTCACGGATTCTTCCTGCGGAATCATTACGAATAGAATAGTCCGGGATGGAACAAGGCTATGATCCAGGCGACACATATCACAAAAAAATTCTATGATGATGCCGGCGAACTGGAAGTTATCAGGGATGCCAGTTTTATGGTTGGAAAAGGAGGCATGACTGCGCTGGTCGGTGTCTCCGGGGCGGGCAAAACAACGCTTCTGCAGATAATCGGCGGTCTTGACACGCCGACATCAGGAAGTATTGAAATTGCCGGCAAGGCAATCAGTTCGATGAATGCCCGTGAGCTTGCTTCATTCAGGAGCAGCGAGATCGGATTCGTTTTCCAGTTTCATCACCTTCTTCCGGATTTTACCGCACTCGAAAACATTCTGATTCCCGGAATGATACGCGGCCGGACTAAAAAGGAGTGTACACCCCGCGCCGCGGACCTTCTTGACATTATGGGCTTGTCCCGCCAGGCAACTCATTTCCCCTCCGAGCTTTCAGGAGGAGAACGGCAGCGGATCGCCTTGGCGCGGGCCTTGTTCAACGACCCTGCAATCGTACTTGCCGACGAACCGACCGGCAATCTCGACAGCAGGAACAGCGAACTCCTTCTGGAGCTTTTCTGCAAAACCAACAGCGAGCTTGATCAGACGTATAT
>WJKA01000607.1 GCA_014729375.1 Chitinivibrionales bacterium | reverse complement strand
TGAAATCTCAGGGAAAAGTCCGGTTTATCGGCCTGTCGGGCATGGAAGATGCCGCGAAAATGAAAGAGCTTATCGAAAATCTTGACCCGAAACCTGATTTTGCGCTTTTCCCGATGACGCCTACCGGCTCAAATTTCCCTGCAACCGACAATCCTGTGTACACCGAGTATGCATCAACGGTGCTTCCGGTAGCCAAGCAGCATAATGTTGCCACTTTTTGCATGAAAATTATGAAGGGTCTTGTTGGTGAATCGGATTCATCCGGTGCGACTGTTACTTCAGAGGAACTGCTGAATTATGCATTGTCAAATGGCGTAACATCAGCCTTGATCGGCCAGACTTCCATCAGCCAGATCAAAGAAAATGCTGCGACGGCAAATGCTGCCATAGCAAAAAAAATGAGCCGGGCAGAGATGAGAAATCTCGAAAAGCGCGTCGCTCATTTGACAGTCCCGGGAGAGCTTGTATGGACCAGAAAAGATTATCATGACGGAGCCGTTGTATAGATCAAGCATTCAGGAGGCGCAACAGGCATTTTTTCATATCAGAAAATCATTTACACTTAAATATAACATCTTCATTTCCGGGCAATTGACGACCTACAGGAATCGACAATTAATTTTATTATAGCATAACGGGGATTTTTTCTCAATTTTTAATAGAAAGACGGTTTAAGTATGCGCAAAAGCTCAAAAAAAATCAACTGGAACCTGCTTTACTATGTGGCCTTCTCAGTGTCTATTATTCTTGTGGCCACATGCGATTTCGGGCTTGAGCCATCGGACAATTACTATCAGTATTCAAGCGAAGAGCTGGGGATATTGAACCCGACTCCGGCTACTCCCAACAAACTCGAGCGCGTGCTCGTTTTCACCGAAATGGGAGGATTCAAGCACATGTCAACTGAAGAGGGCGCTGCAATGGTGCAACGTCTTGGAGAGCAGCATGGGTTTGAAGTTGAAGTCACCAATAACTCGTCAGGCTATTTTACCGACCGGATCCTTCCGCGTTACAATGTTGTCGTATGGAACAATAATACCAATGAAGTGCTCAGTCCTGATGAAAAAGAAGCGTACAAGGCCTGGATCGCCAACGGCGGCGGCCATGTCGGCTGGCATGGAACCGCAGCAAATTACCTTCTCTGGGAATGGTTTGCCAAACTTGTCGGCGGCTGCATGAAAAACCATACCGCCATGGTATATGCCGATGTAAATATTAATCCTGAATTTTCCGACCATCCACTTCTCAGAGGAATACAATCTAATTTTAATGAAAAAGATGAATGGTATAATTACATCGAAAACGAGATTATGGATAAGCCCCAGAACAACCCTGATGTTGACGTCTTGCTCACTATCGATGAAAATACTTTTAAGGGTGGTGAGGAAGGTGATTTTCATCCGACTGCATGGTGTCAGGAAAACTATGACGGTGGGCGCAGTTTTTATATTACAATCGGGCACCTGCTGACATCATTCAGGCAAGGATCCCAGATGGAAAAAATTGTTACCAATGCACTTTACTGGGCTGCCAATGATACTGCATGGCACAATTCCGCGCAATAGGCTGCCCTGCTCTATGAATATTTTCACGGAATATTTTTTTTCACAACAATGTGCTGTTTACATAAGGAGTATTAAATGAACAGATTTGCAGCTTATCTTGCAGTTTGCACAATGCTACTGCTTCATTCGTTTTCGACCTGTGCTGAAACCAGAGAGAAGGAAGTCACCCGGAAGCCGCTTGTGATAAAAACAAGCATTGAAGCCGGGCGGATAATCCGTGGTGAGGACGAGCTTTATATCGCGGATAATGCCAACGGCCAGTGGATTCAACGGACAGCAGCCATGCTTCTTCAGGAAGTCATGATCGGCGACAATCTGACGCTGAAAATAGGTGTCGGCGGTCAATTCTGGTATTCTTTTCCCGAGCTTGAAGGAATGCCCAATACGCTGTATACAAAATTCCGCGCATTTATTCCAACGGCTGCCGGCATTTACACGTTTGGACCGGATAAAGCCCCCTTTTCACTGCAATTCGGTTCCTTTTCTGTTAAATACAACAAAGAATCAAAAAATTTAGGGGAATACCTTCTCAGAAGCAATTGCTATCCGGGAATTGTTCAAACCGGGGGATGGGACATGATCGGCGGCGATTTCTTCTCGGACCGCCATAATGAAGCCCTTATCGGGCCCCGCTATTTTGCTCAGGGGATCCAGCTTACCAGCCACCTGCTTGACAGTACGCTCCAGCAGAGTCTGCTTCTTCACATGGAACGCGATTTCCCCCCCATGTATGATATTTCTGCAAGCTATATAGGTGATTTTGAACCCCTGCCCCTTGTCGATATCGGTCTTGGCGTAACACTCAACCATATCCTGCCCGCAGACAAGAAAAAAAGCACCCCTGAAAACAGAAAAAGCAGATATCGTGATGATATGTATGTCGACCCTAATTATCCCGTAGTCCCTCTTGGCCTTCACGGTCAGGATTCGCTCGATTATATCGACAGCATATCACAATATATCGACTACTATTCTTTTAAAGGGGTAAAGACCATGGCGCGAATAACTCTTGACCCCAAATACTTTATTGCATGGGACAAATTCGGAAAAGAAGACCTCAAGCTTTACGCAGAAGCGGCCGTCCTCGGTGTGCAGGATTATCCACTTTTCTATGACAAAATCCTTCAAAAAACACCGGTCATGTTCGGGTTCAATTTCCCGACATTCAAGGTGCTTGATGTACTTGCGCTGGAAGCGGAATATTATCCGCTCCGGTTTGAAGAGTCATATTACAATGTGTACCAGGAACAAATCCCGATCTGGGACATTCGCGGCGGGCACCCCGATTCCCTTGCTTCGGAAACATACTATGCCCGCCTGGGAACCGATTCCCGATACAAAACATTTGCCGAACTCTATGAAAGCGATGACTGGAAATGGTCGGTGTATGCATTAAAGCATTTAGGCAAACATTTTTCCCTGTTCGGGCAAATTGCCAATGACCACATTCGTCCCTATACAACTGATGCACGCCCCGAATTCATTCCGGTTACCCGTGGTATAAAAAAGCTTACTCCATATTATATATTCAGAGGACCGTGGTATTTTGCAATGAGGCTCGAAATAAAAGTCTAGGATTCCAACTTTTATTACTTAATAAACTATTTGCTTTTAACAGGAGGTTCTACAATGAAGTTCACTGCTCGGTTAATTGGAAGTGCAATTCTTGTTGCCTGTGCCCTTTCATTCGCGCAGCAGGATCCTGAAATCCTGATGCAGGGATACCAGCTCGATGATATCGGCTGTTTCTGGGAGGGAAAATCCCCGTATACAGTCACCTGGGAAGTCCAGTTTTACGGACTTGCAGCCGGTGCAGAGATTGAAACAAAATACGATTTCGGCCCCACCGGCACTTTTGAAAGAATTGTTACAGCAACAGCAACCGGAGCAGAAACCACATCGGTTTCTTTTGACTCTACGTTTGTTTCTGAAACAGATCTTGAACTGAACATGGATATCGAACTCTGGGTTGACGGTGAACAGCAGTTCGCCCGCCGCCCCATCGGCTCCTGCACGGTTAAAGTTGAAGGTGCGCCGATAAGCTCCAGTGGCAGCGATGATGACAGCGATGATGACAGCGGCTGCGGCACCGGATCCGGCCTTGCGTTCCTGATTCCGGTCGGAATACGGCTCGGTACGCGGAGGAAAAAGAAATAGTAAATAAATAATGAATGATAGTTGAATTTAAGGTCGCAGACATTTTGGAAATTACCACAATAAAGCCGCGAACATCTCGCGGCTTTATACTTTTTAAATAGCTATGATAACAATTTGGGGAAATGACGGTATCGTTATTTTTCAGTTGTCCTTTCCCGCGCTCCCATCATACAATCTTCATGATTCAGATTATTTTGTAACGGTGCTCTGAATTTTTACAAACAGCCGTAATTCGGCAAAATAATACATTCCAGGTTCCCTG
>WJKA01000606.1 GCA_014729375.1 Chitinivibrionales bacterium | reverse complement strand
TCCGTTGCGATCCCAATGACATTTTAAGTCTGATTACCCTCTCCCTTATCATCATCTGGTCCGGCATGTTTCTGCTGCTGTACGGCGCAGGGACTTTCAGAAAAGCCCTCTTTCCTGCCACGTTTCTGCTTTTTACCATACCTGTCCCGCTTTTTGTTCTGCTGCCCTACGTACGGTTCCTTCAGATCTTTTCCACCGAAGCCGCCAATATTCTTTTCAAGGCAAGCAGAATAACCTATGTGCGTGAGGGCTTTGTTTTTCATCTACCGCAAATAAGTATCGAGGTCGCTGATGTCTGCAGCGGGATACGGTCAAGTCTTGCACTGCTTATAACCAGTATTATAGCAGGGAAGCTTTTTTTGCAGAAACCCTGGTCGAAAATTATCCTCGCCGTATTCGTACTTCCGATAACGGTATTCAAAAACGGGCTCCGGATCGCGGGTCTGTCTATTTTAGGCACCTATGTCGATGAACGGATTCTTCACAGCGAAATTCACCGTCAGGGTGGAAAGCCCTTTTTTATCCTGGCACTGATTTTCCTGGGCATGGTATTGTGGCTACTGAAAAGGTTGGAACGCAGGAAAATTGTGTAAAGTATTTCGACAAAAATTGCTGGTTTTTACAATGCTCCCATCACAGCTTGTCATTTTAATTTACTTGGTGTCCGTTCAGAAAAGCCTTTCGCAAAGCCTTTTCTGAACGGAGTGACGGAGCATTGGAGTAATGGTGTTTTATTGTAAATCATTAATATTATACTGGTTACACAAAATCATCATTCCATCATTCCAGTACTCCGCCACTCCGTTCACAATTGATGGAAATCAATTTTGAACAGATACTACTTAAGCGGTTTTAATTCATGGCATTGGAATTGCATTACCTTATTAAGGAATAAGAATTACATTTCTCGGGACGGGAGACAGTATGAAAATTTTCAAGACATCCGCAATTCTCGGACTTCTACTAGCAGGGAGTCTGTTTGCAGACATTATAGTGACCACCCTTCCGGGCTTCGATTATGATAATTCATGGGACGGCAATCCTCCCGGTAATCTGATCGAAATTGTCGACAACCTCAATGTGTATCTTCCCGATGACGCTGACATTTATCTTGATCAGGTTGATACAGAAATTTTTACCGGCAAAGGTGCTTTTTCCATTGTTCTGGGAGAATTTGCCGGTATGGCGCCGAACACAACATTCGGCTGGTACGAGCAGGGTTCTTCTGATGATCTGAATCAAATCTTTGACGGCAGCGACAGTTTTCTGGATCAGAAAACCATCAAATTTGATGAAGTCAAGGATTTCGGATTCTATATCGATCCCAATGGAGATAAACTCTACAACGGTACCGATTATACGCCGCACTATACCGAAGCGGCACTCAATCCTACCCAGGTCCCGCAGGTTGCCGTATTTGAAGTCCGGGGCGCGGATGATACATATATCCTGGGATGGGAAGACCTTCCAATTACAGGAAATCCTGAGGACAGTGATGCAGACTATCAGGACATGATTGTGGGTGTGAAGATTCACAGTGTACCGGAACCCTCAACATATTCGCTTATCGGGATAGGGCTTTTCTGCCTGAGCGGATTCTGGTTTGCACGGAAGAAAAAAAGAAGCTGACTTTCGCTCTCACCTATTGTATCTTTCCAAGAGTTAAGAAAAAGCTGCCTGGCAAAAGGCGGCTTTTTTTATTTTATATCAAAATCGTTGTTACAATCTGATTCCGGCGGTTTCGCACAGTGAATACCCCCGGATTTCCAGGATATCCATGCATGCTTATCAATGCATTCATTTGTATTACCGGGCTGATTAACGCCGCGCTCTGCTTTCTCCTTCTGTTCAAGAAGAAAAAAAAGCTGTCGGTGATACCGTCATTTGCCCTTGCAATCATTATTCCGCAAACGTCCTTTATCGCCAATAAAATTGCCGGCACGACAGCAGGCATTCTCGAATCGCAATGGACACAGTATTACGGCGCGCTTTCAATACTGACAACACTGTTTCTTCTTGAGCTGGTGCGCCTGCTCGTACCCCTTGACAGGCACAAGTCCGGTTTTGTGTGGCTCTGGCGGGGCGTGGGCTGCGCCGCCGCACTGACATGCCTTTTCACGCGATGGACCAGCCTGACTATCTATAACGAAAACCCGTCACTGAGACTGACAACCACCGGTACGGCTATCCTGATTGTCCATTTTATTCTTAATCTTCTGGTGCTCTATACAATTGAAACATCATACCGGGCACTGGAAGATTACCAGCGGCGGGGTATCAGAATCTGCTTCATTGCAGTAGCGGGAATTGCCGGATTTCAGATGATATTTCATACAAATACGCTGCTTTTCAACGCGCTCTCAACGAAGTATATGCTTGCAGGAATTGTTGTCAATTCGCTGCTTCTGCCCGCAGTATTTTCCGGAATATTCCGTCACCGGATCGCCAGAGAAAAAGTAGCAGTCTCGCGTGAAATAATATACTCGTCGATTACCCTGTTCATAGCCGGCGCGGTGCTGCTTGGCCTTGGAGCCACCGCCTATATCATTCAGCGATTCGGCATTGTCTTTACACAATTTGAAATTTTCCTGGGCGTATTCTCCACTGCATTTCTTCTTGTTTTCGCAGTAACCTCGCCGGTAATGCGCGGAAGGATTATCCGGTTTGCCGGAAGACACATCTACCAGCGCAAATACGACTACCGGGACCAGTTTTTCCGTCTTAATCAGACATACATGACCGGCAAAACCATGGAAGAATCAATCATGCAGCTTATTATTGTTTTAAAATACGGGGCAGGTTTCGAAAACGCGTATGTTTTCCTGCCCGATCCGCGCTGCGGCGACTTTTATCTGAAAAGCACGCCGGTTTCTCCTGTCCGGACCACGGAATCGGTTATTGAGGGCTCAAGCGTGCTCGTTACCTCGTTTGCAAACGACACAAAACCCCTCGAATTTTCGAAAAGTCACAAGGAGCGGGA
>WJKA01000605.1 GCA_014729375.1 Chitinivibrionales bacterium | reverse complement strand
GCATATACATAACGCCCTTTTGTTAAGCTTGAACCAAAGCAAACGGCACCCCTTTTATGGCGGTTAAGTGCGGAATGTAGGTTAGAACTCGATTTACCCCGGTCAGATCGCATGCTAAGGGCATTAAAATCCGGCATTTTTGGCAAAATTTGGCGTTTTCAGCGTAGAATCGACAATTCCTGCGGTCCGACCCTAAGTACTCAAGGCTAACGGGATGAATAGCGGACTATAACGCACCGCGCGCCTGATCCGGTGCAACACATTCGGAACAGGCGCACAATTTCGCAGCTTATCGAATGATATATCGGTGACACAAATTAATGGACTCTCCTGTTGCAGAGAGCATATACACACCTGCCGGGAGCGAAC
Source organism: Chitinivibrionales bacterium (assembly GCA_014729375.1). Lineage (GTDB taxonomy): Bacteria > Fibrobacterota > Chitinivibrionia > Chitinivibrionales > WJKA01 > WJKA01. Next base: position 10,962 of record WJKA01000605.1, on the reverse strand, counting down.
GGGTATCGATTGCAACGCTGTGCTCGAACCTTTTCTTGCAGCGCGCATGGACCTTCCCGGCAACATCGGTAAGGATCAGTGCCAGAGGCTTATGATACTGCACGAAAATCGCAGCGGCATTATCATCATACCGGATTGCAGGAATTTGCGCTGCAGCAGACTTTGCAGGTTTGCGAGCGGCTACTTCAAACGCATACGGTGCACTCGGATCTGAAGGGTATAATTGTGTCACCGGCACAAGGCTGACCGGGATGGTTGGCCCTGTATCATGCTGGCTTTGCCAGTCCAGCGCAAAGTATCCGGTACCCCCGCCGCCGGTCAAGGAAACCTCTATCGGGTATTTCAGTTTTGCCTGAAGCTGGACAATGTTTGCATAATATTTTTCATCTACTTTCCTTGATGTTGACGGTTCCAGAATTGCTTCTCCGTCAAAAGCAATCGCCGGGCTGTTTTCAGTCCGTACCATAAACCGGTATTCTCCATCAAACGGAGCTTCGATTTCACCGGTCCAGGTAGCGCTCCAGGAACTGCTTCCTGTCGGCGACTGCAGCCAGTGAAACGCAATATACGGATCGTTCCGGTACAGCCGTCGCTCGGTGCCCGATCGGTAATCGCCGGTAAGCCCTGTTCCCGCGCCGAAATTGCTCAGATAATCGTGCGCAAGCTCCGGATCTAAAAGCACTTCTTCGGGCCACTCGATCTCAGATTCATCCATGGCAGGCGTATGCCATCGGAAATCATTGAGCAAACCGACCGCACCAAAATCGAATCCGATCGCTGTTGCTTTCTGTTTAGCAATCGACCGGGTGAATACCGGGCCGTTATAGCCGCCGTCGTCATTGTGACCGAGATACAGCCCGTCGATAAAATTGAACTCCAGATTTTTCGTGACGGTAAAGTCTCCCTGCCATCCATCGATATAAATGCTCTTGTGGGCATCGGTCCCTCCCCCATCTTCATCAAGCCCCGAAAGCCCGATAAAACCTGTACTGAAATCGGGATCGCTGACCGCATTCCCCGTACGCGCATCGTAGGGAAGATGATACGTGTCGTGCAGAAGGTTGTGTTCGATTATATTCCCGCTTTGTGAACTCCAGGCCTCGATCATGCCGACATCTTTGGTGGAATGAATGACATGCGAAATATCATTATAAGCAACCCGGTTATTAGCGTTTTTGACCCGCAGATCCAGGCATGCCTGGTCCTTATAACAACCCGACACCCCTTTGAAAGTGATACCATATCGGGGGCCCCCGCGGATTTCATTGTTGCTGATATCATTACTTGCGGTTTGATAAATGTATATGCCGCACCCATTGCTCCAGTGACAACCGAACCGGTAGATATAATTATTGCGGACAACATTGTTCATGCTGATCTGGTCCCAGGGACCGTCACACGCACAATAGGATGAAAAGCAGACGCCGTGACGGTTGATTCCTTCCATCCAGTTACCGTAGATCGTATCGTGCTGCGCATGGTACCTGATATAGACTGCATTCATGCCCGCATTGAGGAGTTTACAGTGCTTGACAGCAACAAATTCGGTGTTTTCGAGATGGACAAGACCATGGGCCGTATACTCGAGATCTTCGCAATTGGAACAGTGCTCATCATATTTTGTTACCGAGTTGCCCGAAAAAACCGGCATCAACTTATTGTTCACCCCGTATTTAACGCAATCGGTCGTCGAAAGCGTCAGTCCCTCAATCCGAAGATGTCCCACAGGACTGCTTTCGTTTCCTTTGATCTCGATTATTCTCATCATTTTCGGCACAACGATAACCTGGTCCTGAATCGGTGTTTTCTTAGGCCAGTAATACAGGTAACCGTCACTGCCGATTGCCCACTCGGACGGCTGATCAATAAACTCTTTGGCGCCTTCAACCCAGTAGCCCCAGAAATCATTGTCTACAGAATGCGACGGTTCATAGGTTATTTTTCGTTGTGCGAAATCGACCGCATTCACCGGGCATGAATATGAAAACCATCCGCACGCATCAATTGACAGACGGCTGTGTTCATAATCCCACTCGGAAGGAAATTCTCCGCTGTTGTAGGTGATAGTCGGTACAGAAGTTTCCCGGGCATAGAGGCCATGGGTCCTTCCGTTCATCCAGTTCGGCTGCCGGGCAGGCACACTGCGTGTTCCATTCTCCGACAGGGACCAGAACTCCGACGGCGCCAATCCCAAAGGGGCACGATAGATATTCCCCTGCCAGAGCTCCCATCCGGTTATCCTCTGGCCACCGAATATCCTCGGCTCTTCACCATCAGCGTTTTTCCATACCACCGGATGCCCCGATGAGCCGCCATCCTGTTCGGTAAGCTGCAGCGGCGTATCAAGGAAATAGTCGCCACCGCGGATAAGTACCATTTTATCGGTATCGGTTGAAGCCCGGAGCACATCACGGGCCTTTGTCAATGTTGCATACGGCGACGATGAAGACCCATTGCCTCCATTATCATTACCGTTCGGGGACACATATATCGTAATTCCGTATGATAAATTGGCCATGAAAATGAAAAGTGCAATCGCACTCCACCCGGTTATCCGCTGTGCCATGGAAGCCTCCTTATGTAGATTTTGATATATTAACAGGTAAGATAGGCAATTTATTGAGTAGAACCCCGTGTTTTAATTGATTTAAATTATATTATATTCGTATTATTCGAGCCTGTGCTTTTATAATCGATTTTGTAATTACTCAGGTGGCCAGGTTCCGTCATTCCGGCTCCGAATTACGTTTGGGATAAACTCAAGCAGGAATCCAGTCTTATTCCTCGCTGTTACAAGATGGATTCCGGCTTTCGCCGGAATGACGACAGTAATTGTCCATAGGGACCTCTGTAGTTACTAAATTATTGTTTGCAAAGGACACAGTAATGACAGCCGCCACGAATTCACCGCTGCTCAAAAAGGCGATTCAGTGTATTGCCGACATACTGGAACAGGGTTTATACAACGAAGAAGGCAAAATTTCTACAGTAGCGGAGCTCTCCGCAACTGCCGGTGTTTCGCATGACATAATGTGCAAGGCAGTCGCTCATTTCGTGGAAAACGGGCGCCTGGTTTCGTTCAGAGGCAAGGGAATATTTGTTAAAAATATCTTTGAGCAAAAACCGCTCTCCCGAAAAGCGCACTCCCCCACTGTACCACGCCTGTCAAAAATGAGTGAGACAAAAAAGAGTATCCTGAATGATATTCGCACCGGACGGTTTGAATCAGGAAGGGAACTGCCGTCACTGAAAGAGCTTTCATTTGAATACGGCACGACGTATCGAAGCATAAAAAGTACATGCGAATCGTTGCGTTCCGACGGGTATCTCCGTCCCTATAAAAAAACCTACCGCGTTGTTACGCGGCCTCGTCGTGGACGGCTCCAACTGGTCCTTATCGTGCCGCTTCCAGAAGACAAAATGCGCCTTAATTTCTTTTCTTCATCACGAATGGGCCATATCCTGAGGCTTCTTCAGCGATTATGCACGCACCACGAACTTGATTTACATATCAGAACGTCGCTCCTGTATGATACCCACAGGATGATATCGTACCCCTGCCCCGCAGAAGACCTTCGGCTCGATTCGATATCGGATAAAAACGTATTAGGCTATATCTACTGGGCATCGGACATGTCCAATGAGCAGGACATCGTATTCCGTCTTCACAAAACAAACAAGCCGGTTGCTTTCCTTGATGAAACCGGCGCGGCAATTGAATCCTTTTGCCGGGAGCGGTTGCCGTATTTCAGGTTTTTTCCGCTGGGAAGCGGAACGCGGGCGCCTGAGATTGTTGCGCGACACCTGCTCGGCAGCGGCCATTGCCATGCAGCGTATATCTCCCCCTACGGTAACGATTTCTGGTCCCGTCACCGATACGAGACACTCCGGCGGGTGTTTTATGAAGAATCCCCCCGTAACACGGTATGGATGAATTCGTTTGACAACAGTCCTGACCGGACAGAAAATAGCAGCGCGTTTTTCGGTCTGCGCAATAATTTCAAGACCTGTTTCTCTATTCCGATAGCGCTTTTAGGGCTTGCCGTTATCAACGACAAGAACATACCGGAACGTTTGCGTAAAGCAAGCAGGTCGCTGGCAAAGGAATTATCCGATTTCAAAGCGGCTTTCAGAATCGATGAATTCGACAGCATGCTCAGTCGTATACTGGACAGAAAGGAATGCACCGCCTGGGTGGCAGCCAACGATATGGTCGCGGCATATTGCATGGAGTATGCAACAAAAAACAGGATTGCTATTCCCGGAACAATCTCGCTTATCAGTTTTGACGACAGTCAGGATGCCTTTATCTATAATATCACCAGCTATAATTTCTGCTTTGAACAGATCTGCGATGCCGTTATGAATTACCTTTTGCAGCCGGCCCACGCGCATAAGCGGAAACAGCACAATGCCGGAATAGTCGATATTGACGGCATTGTGGTTGAGCGGATGACAACACGGCAATAAACGGAACTCACTGTTCTCAAATAAACCTTGACAGTCCTGGACTTCTACCGGTCAACCACCGCAAACGATTGCCGGATTGTCTTTTCACCGCGCTGTGCTTCGATGAAATACATCCCCTGCGCAAGCATTCCAACAGGAATTACCGCCCGGATACTCTTGTGGGTTTGCACTGATGTTATTTTCTGTCCCGACAGGTCGGTTATAATAACCGAATAACCGGAATTGTCCGGCAAGTCAAGCACTATGGTTCCAGCGGCAAATCGTGCAGAGAGATTATGCCCACCAGCCTTAATTGCTGACAGTCCCGGCTTTACAGAAACGCCATCGATATTCGGATCGAAAATAGTATAAGCAATATGAGGCTGTGTATACTCATTGCTTTGCCAGTAGTAAACCACACAGACCTTGCCGTCGGTGCGCAGAAAGGAGAGGGGATAACCGATATCCCACCATGCCTCGGGATTTTCCTGGATATCATCTCTAAGGTTGACAACACTGTCACTCCATGAATGGCCTTTATCATTACTGTACCGGACACGGAGCCCGGACCCTATTTCATCACCGTTGGGCTTTTCCCAATCTCCTCGTGCAACCCAACATGCTACGATATGATCGGTATTGGTGTTTTCGGGATACTCACCCCCCAGCACGACAAGATTGCAGGGTACCCATTGGTTAGTAAAGGCTTCCGGATGGACATGTCGCTCAAAATTCCATGAGTCGCCAAAATCTTCAGACCGGTATAGTGCACCGAACCCGCCGCTTCGCCCAACCGCTAATAGCTCATTTTCTCCCAGCCGGACAGTGTTGGTCTGGATAGCATACCCGCCACTGCTTCTATCATCGCCGGAATATTCAGGCCACGATCCGCGCGGTTCCCAGTTCCGACCACCATCCGTTGTTTTTAACGTGCGTGGCGATTCCTCACCTTCATACATAGTGACATTAGTGATTGCAGTAGTGGAATTCTTTGCAAATACCTTATCGGGGCGGTTTTCACCCGCCGGAAAATTATCATAGGGACCTTGCCAGGTTCTTCCCCTGTCATAAGAGACGACAAACCAGTCGTATGTCGGCCCCCATTCCGTCCCTCCCGACATCAAGGCGAAACTGGAATGATAAAAATCCAACGGATAAGAAGCATCTGCAGACGGCCCATCTACAATCCCCTCAATGCTCCAGGTTTCACCATTATCCGTTGTGCGCGCCCTTATCATATCGCCGCCGCCTTCAGCCATCTTTACTCTTTCGTGACAAATCCCTCCACACTCCTCACCCAGCCATTGACGCCGCCCAAAATGAACAATTGCCTCTGAGCCCCAGGACCAGAGGCCGCAATTGACCGGCCACGCATATGCCCAGTTTCCTTCTGTGTCAGCGATAATAATTCCATTTTTGCTCACGACCGGATTGAACGCATATCCAGAAATATCAATAACTAATAAAAACACGCATGGGATAAAAGCAAAAAATACACGACACTTTTTCATCACATCCTCCTTTGAATTAAGCATAACGGCAATTGATTCAGCTATAAATATAATCCACTTTATTTATAGTTTCTATTGATTATATGTGTATTTTTTGTATTTTATATTGATGTGATTAATGTGATTACTGAAGGCGCAATTCATGAATATACGCACGAATCCGGCATTTCAACGAGCCCAGAGATATATTGCTGCTGAAATAAACAGCGGCAGATACACAAAAAACATGCCGCTTCCTGCTATGAAAAAACTGGCAGCAGAAGCCGGAGTATCAGAAAACACTATGTTGAAAGCCGCAAGATTCTTTCGTACCAAAGGGGCGCTTAGCGGTGGGAATGGGGAAAATTACATTGTAGATGTTGGATCGATTGATAATCTTGAGGTGGATTGTGATTTCAATGCGCAGTCCAGCGAGTACCACTGCTCCAACTCAACATATATATGGCAGCGAATAAGGGACAGTATTCGCAAAGATATTTTCAGCAGCAAGTATGCGCCATCGAGCCTCCTGCCGACGATGCTTGAGTTCCAGAACCATTACCGGGCTTCCTTCCGAACCGTACGGAAAGCGCTTTTATCGCTTGCTTCCGAGGGCATAATCGTGCCGCGGGGTAAATCATATGCTGTTGTTGCTGCGAGCAAAGCGCCTGCCGGCAAAAAAATCATATTTTTCACCCTGGCCAGCCGGAGCGACAGCTTTGCAGACTCAGGTATCCCGGAACAATTCCTCAGGGAACTGGGGCACGCTGTTTTTGCATGCGGTGCATCGCTCGAGATTTATACTTATCTCTGGGAAGAGGATGGGCATTGTTTACGAAGCAGGCGCAATGGAAAAGCTGATTTCCCCCCCGACGACGAAATCCTGGGATTCGTTTACCTGTCAGTTAACCCATTCGATCCCAAGCGGCATGAGGTGCTCGCGCACGTGCATCACCGTGGAAAGCCGGTTGCCATACTTGACATATCGGGAGGCCTGGGGCTTCCATTGTTTATGTACCGGAAAAATGTCCGGTTGTTTACTGCCGCCGTTTCAAAACACCCCGGCATTCTTGCGGCCCGTTTTCTGCTCGACCGTGGCCATAGATCAGTTGCATACATCTCCCCCTACCACGATTCCCCGTGGTCAAAAAACCGCTTGAATGGAATCAAAGAAGTCTATGCCGATGCGGGGCACGGCGCCGGCGTGAGTTGCTTTGCATTCAGCCTCCCCCCGTCAATTCATGATACCTATCGCAAACAGGCAGAAGAAAGAAGCAATATCAATGCATTCGAATTCTGCTACCGTCAATGGCTGTCGACGCTTCCACGCACCTATCAGCAGGTGATCGATCCGGTTGTCGGTTCGGAGCTCAAGGCCCATCTCATTACCCTGGGAGAATTCCGCGACCGGTTGAACAGCCTTTTCAGCCAGGCGCTTGCACAGAACGAGATCACTGCATGGATTGCCGCAAACGATCAGACTGCGCTTGCAGCACTCGATTTTCTGGCCGAAAATAATATTAAAGTCCCGGAGCGGATTTCAGTATTCGGGTTTGATGATTCACGGGAGACCCTGCAGCGTGGATTGACAAGCTTTAATTTCAACATGCGCGCAATCGTTCAACTCATGGTAAGTTTTATCCTGAATATCCATTCGGTCCGCCAGACCCGGAAACCCCTTGAAGTTGATGGCATTGTTGCCGACAGGCTGACAGTTCGTAAGCTGTGAATCCACGCTATTGGCTTTCAAATAAATCGTTCAGATTGCAGAGAACCGGATATTTTATATGCTTAGCGAGCGATTTGGGGCGGTCAGATCGCATTCTAAGAAGCATATTTATGCGGATTTTCTGCAGGAAATGGCGTTTTTGATCTGGAAACGGCAATTCCTGCGGTCCGACCCGAAATCACCAATATCGAATAAGCAGCATTTCAAGTGCAGAAATGGCGGAAATTACAGGCATCTCAGCTTTTCCCGGTTCTATTTGCATTTCACAGAGTTTTCGCCCCTGAATCGTATAGACGACGTATCGAATGCATACTGCGGGTATTCTGATATGAGCATTATTCAAGCTGGTTATCCGGATGCAATTGCTGAAATCGGGGACCGCACCTCGTATGGGATGCACAATACCCCTGCTCATCTCATTTTCAGTGTTCCATTCACTCTGGCCTGCAGGAAAATTACGCATGGCTGTTTGACTGTTGCATTTGACAATCAGCCTGAACGGTTCGTTGCATGTAACACGTATCGTCGGCCACTCGGCTGGATGTGCTCGGGGCGAACAACGCACATCGATTACATTTGTTCCGAAATGATAGTGATCGACACCATGCTCTCCCAATTCTTCGATATGCCAGATGAGTGTATTGCTGTCTGTTGGTTCGATACCAATGATATATTCAATCAAACAGGCAATAGGGCCCAGCGCCGACCACCCATAGGTGGGAGTCGAAATACTTCCTTCCATTCCGTATAAGGGAGCATAGGTTTCCCACATGGGATCACCGGTTTCCTTCCAGACTTTATAGACATTCTCCAGATGGTTGGCGGCAATGAGCCGGGCGATATCGTGACGATCGTTTTTCTGGAGCCCCTTCATTACCATATAATTGGTGGGTGACCACACACCTCCGCGCCAGTACTCCCCTGCTTCTTCAAAGAGGGGATGATCTTTTGAAAGTGTCGGCACCGTGTGGGGTGTCATGAACTCATTTGTGTCAAGCAGATGTTTTATCAGCGAAACACATTGCGCGCTGTCGGCAATTGAAGCACAAAGCGGCCAGAATGATGCGGTTGTCTTTATTCTGGAAAACTTCCGGCTGGAATCAAGGTCGTAATAAAATGCATCCTGCGTATGCCACATGGCATCATTGACAACCTGTTTCAGGGCCTGATATTCTCCGACAAACGCATCGTGAAGCGAGTCGTTTCCGGTTTTTTCGGCGATCTTCGAGATCATCAGGGCATTCAGGGCTTGTTGCGCCGTTAGGTCGACCCACGCGCCGCCGGCATGACTGTGCCCGGTTTCGACACCCAGACGCGGCGTGTTATCCATTCCCGACGCATAGCCGGTAGACCAGTAAAACCCGTCTTCATGACGACGGCTCTCTTTGAGCCAGTCATAGTGGTTGACAATTCGCTGCAGTAGCGGTACTTTTTCTCCATCGATGAACCCCCTGATTTCGACGGAAAACCTCTGTACATTATGGGAAACCAGATAATGCTCCCACTCGGCCCAGGCAAAGAGCGGAGGATTGGCACTGCTCACATTCGTATCAACATTGGCGGGCTGTCCGGTGCTCTCTTCAACCTTCCTGCTGATATAACCATTGGTTGCCTGTAAACGGTAAAAATTATCAAGACTTTCAAGGGTAGGGAAAAGCTTGAAACCGTAGCGGCCGAACATCATCATCAAGCAGGTATCCCATTGAAATATCCAGTTCCGTCCTCCCCAGAGATTTTCATCAAAGTAGAGCGGAGATAAAAGAGCACCTCGTGAAGCAGTATGAAGTATACTTGAACTGGAGACTTTTCTCCATGCTTCCCAGTACATCTCAACCCATTCGGGATGAGAACCCGATACAGGATGAGGAACATTTGCTTCAACCTCCTCATCAGTAAACACCCGCTCTCCCGAAAATACTGCGGCGCCCAAAAGTAGCACGAAGAGTAGAATGCAGCGCGTTTTTTTAATAATCAGTTTTTTCATCTCTACAGTCATAAGTTTTTCCATGCCGCTTTCCTAAAATAATTTGATTTTTTCTCCACATGCCTCTTTTCAAGAATTATTTGCGTTATCATGTTATTAGCGAAACATGCGATATTTCGTTTGATAATATTCATGAAACCGATACACGCGATAGCGAACCAGAGGAATGTGGCATTACGTGAAAATGCAGACTGCATTGGACGAAGTAGGACATCATTTTGTTAGGGACTCTAAATATAGAAACTCCTTGAATGATTCAGCATTGAATATATTTGATTGGTGGTACACGAAACACTCGTCACCATTACGTACGCCACCGAAAAATGCTATGCTTTTATGCGTTGGGGCGTGGTACACAATTGGATCCTTCTGCTCTGGTGGAACCAACATGCGGCAGCGAGTTCCATGCATATGGCATATTTGTAGAAAAACAGACTTATGCTAAAATATCAATGCAGGCAGTTTAGCAGCAAAATATCGTAATTATCAGTTGTGCTTTCCTATGCTGTAACATTGCATTACCCATCAATACAAATATTGCTACACTGGACCGATTTTACATAACCGTCCTTCCTGTCATCGACAAGTATATTTTTAATCGTAGCATTGCAGGAGCCGTAGAGGTAAAGCTGCGGCGATTTCAGATGACCGTCAGTGCCATCAGATATAAACCGGATATCCGAACACTGCAAACCACGGGTATAGGCTGCAATGAAACGGAACGGCTGGCGGGCGAGTTGCGCGGAATCCGGATTCAGGCGGCAGCACATGCTGCCCCAGGGTTTTTCCGCCTTTTCCAGTTCGATTGCCCCGCATATATTCCACTGGATATCCCGGAACGAAAGGTTCTCGATCGGAAAGTCGTGCAACCCTTCGACATAACAGCGACCTCGTGCATGTATCTGCAGATTTGTAAAGGAGACATTTCTGATTGCACCTTTAGGGGAGGTATCGTAGTATCGCGGGGTGTTATCAATAACAATCGCATACTCGGCATCGGATTCAATCGTACAGTTGCTGACCTGTACATTTTCAAAATTGCCGCCATCCTTGAGATAGAGCGCACACCCGAATCGTGAGCCGTGAATAATGGAATTTGAAATGGACACATTCCGGATATTGCCAAACGATTCGGTACCCAGTTTGAATGCGGTCTCTCGCGAACTGATAAGGCAGTTTGTTATCACAATATTCTCGCACGACACATCGCTCGATGTCTTGACCGCAATGCCGTCATCGCCGGTCTGAACGATACAGTCACTTATTACAACATTCCTGCAACAGTCCGGATCGATACCGTCAGTGTTGAT
>WJKA01000604.1 GCA_014729375.1 Chitinivibrionales bacterium | reverse complement strand
TTGCAATACCGGTTTCCGGTATATTTTTGTTCCCGGTTACCAGTTTTTTTCATTCATTGCCGGTTTGAATGCTGGAATCGATTTATACGTTTCGAAGAGTGCTCCCAAAATAAAATCGCCAGTGCTGTTTGTGCCGTTCACACTGCTTCCAACAGTCGCTGCTCTCCAGACGACTTCGCTGTTTTGTATGTCCCACAGTTCTGTTTCACATCGTATCCGTTTCTTTGTATTTCTATCGAAATCTTTTATAATTGCACCACTTTTGATTGCAGTTACCAGAAGGAAATCGGCCTCCATGGCAGTCCATATTGAATCGCTTGTCTGTGCGGCCACCACATCTCCGTTATAAAGAGCCCTGTAAAACTGGTTGAGGCCGGAAAATCCGTATGCAGAGCGGTAACGTGATTCGAATTTTTCTTTAAAGGTAAATGAAAGGTCCGGGCGCTGTTTCATAAGCCATTCAGCCTGTATGGTGGGAGAGCGGTTCGCGCTTGTATCGAATCCGTTTTCGTAGATCACCGGAAGGATCATCACTGTGTTATGTGCAAAATCTCCGCCGTCAAAATCATCCGACTGGTACAGAAGCGTTGAACGGTAGGCTGCATGTGAAGAACATCCGGTCTGTGCAAATACCATACACGCAATTCCGATAAATGGGTACCATATAATATGTTTTGCCATCAGTATTCAACCTTAACCTTAACCTCAACATTGTATTATACAACTCCCTGGGCAAAAATTCAAAGCATTTCAGAATTTCCTGAACCTGAAATAGATAATCATGCCAAGCGCAATTGTCGCCATGAGTCCCAGCGCACCGAAATAGCCCCAGCGAAGCCCGAGCTCGGGCATGTACGTGAAATTCATACCGTAAACCCCGGCGATAAACGACAACGGTATGAATATCGTGGCAATGATGGTCAGCACTTTCATGACTTCATTCATTTTATTGCTCACTACGGTCATATAAATATCAAGAAGTCCGGAGAGGACCTCACGGAATGTTTCCAGTGTTTCAATTATCTGGATTGTATGATCGTAGAGGTCTCTGAAATAGGGAAGCATTCCCGGATCGATCAGTGCCGATTCGACACGCATCAGTGAATTGATTACTTCGCGCAGCGGCCAGATTGACCGCCTGAGCAGGATGACTTTTCGTCGAAGCGCATGGATTTTTGCAGACGTATCGCCGTTTGCCGGTGCGGCGATGACCTCGCTTTCAAGTGATTCTATCTCTTCTGCACAATTTTCCATAACATTGAAATAATTGTCAACAACAGCATCCATGAGTGCATACGCAAGATAATCCGCGCCCATTTTTCTGATTCGCCCTTTGCTTTTGCGAATCCTGTCGCGAATCAGGTCAAAAACATCGCCGTGACGTTCCTGAAATGAAAGGACGATTCCTTGTTGCAGGACCAGACATACATGTTCGCTGAGAATTTCCTGCGAATTTCCGGACTGATATATCATTTTCAACACAAAAAGCAGATACTCATCATGCTCTTCGAGTTTCGGGCGCTGATATGTATTGGCTATATCCTCAATCACGAGATCGTGCAGTGAAAAAGTTTTTCCAATTGATTGAAGCACTTCGCTATCACCGAGGCCGTCACAATTGCACCAGAGAACTGGTCCCCGGCCAGCCACTGTATTGAGCTTCTCAACAGGCGTTTCTTTTTCTTCCAGTTCCGACGGTCCGTATCTGAATATACTGATTTTTGACGGCTGCGAATCGACCGGTTTGGCCGGGACCGGGACCCCGGGAGGCAACCCAACATCCTTTTGGTTCCACCTGAAAAGCCGCATTCCGGACTGAATCAGCGGATACACCGGGTTACCGGTTATTTTTTTTCTTTCAGGCATTTTCCGCAGTCTCCTTCCTGACCATCAACGGATTGATCTCTTCACCCCAGTAAACAGTCCTGTGCGGGAATGGGATTTCGATCCCGCGCGTATCAAACGCTTTCTTAAGCCGCCTGCGGTACTCGCGGCCGACACTCCATTGCATGATCGGCCGTGTTTTAATGCGGGCTTTGATAACAACCGCACTGTCGCCGAACGAGTCAACGCCGAAAATCTCGATCGGTTCCAAAATCTTGTCTTTGTATTCGGGTTCTTCCCGCATCTGTTCGCCAACCTGCCTGATGACCTCAGTCACCATGTCGGTATCTTCTTTATACGCGACTCCGATATCAAAAACCATTGCCGACCATTCTTTGGTCATATTCGACAGGCTGTTGATTTTCCCGTTTTGAAACACGTGGACTACGCCTGAAAGATCGCGAAGGACCGTTGTTCGCAGGCCGACATTTTCAACCAGTCCGCCGGTCCCGTTGAGAATAGCGACATCGCCGGTACGGACCTGGTTTTCAAGCAGCATGAAAAAACCGGAAATGACATCACGGACAAGCTCCTGTGCGCCGAAACCGACGGCCAGACCGGCTATCCCCGCGCCTGCAATGAGCGGTGCAATATCAATGCCGATCTTTTTGAGCAACAGCATGATTATCATGGCCCATATAGTTATCCGCGCGGTTTTGCCGAGTATGCCGATAAGCGTATCAACCCGCTTCTGAGATTCCGCGCTGCTGCCTGACGGGCTTTTTTCGATGCGAAAATACATTAGCTGCTTCAGGCGTTTCAGTGTAAAAGTAAGGACCTTCAATGCAATAATTGCAAAAAGGCAGATAACTATAAAGGACGGTGCAGCAATGATAATCCGTTCCAGAAGACCCTGGCCGACTGATCGCCAGAATTCCGGGGTAAGCCACTGTTCCATAATACCGCTCCTTTCGCAAACGGGATTCGAGTTTCGTTTAAACTGCTTTCATTCCAGTCGTAGACTGACGCCCTCTTATCAGAGGTTTAAAACAGTACAAAAATAGTTGCAGGTCATGCTGCTTTTCATTGTTTTGCAGATCAGAGAAATTATATGTTCCTGCCCGCAGGCTGTTATGCCCGGAACAGGGAAACCTGGCACAACGGATACTGACTGTCTGCCGGAGCAATTTCAGTCTGCATTCACTACAAAAGGTCTATTCCCGCCTTGCCGGGTGTCTGCAGCGGGGCGAAAGGTTTATCCCGTGAAAAAGCTGATTGTCATGCAAAAATCAGGAGGAATTATCCCTTTGCAGGTACATCCGATGGCATTTGTACCTGGTTGCGGCGTTTATATCAGGATAAATCGTACTGCGCCATAGAGCTCGAATTAAATCAGAAGCTTTTCAAATCATCTCCGACCAGGCTGCAAAAAAGCGTACTTGCCACAGGTGGCTTTTACTTTGATTTTCTAGGCAATATGGAGCGATGCTGTGATTTCAGGGTATCGAAATAATATTTTATTGGAACAGGTATCGTAACTATGTCCAGGTTATGAAAGGAAATCTTGATGAGCATCAGTGAAAAAAAATGTGGGTTTATGCACGACGGCAGGGAAATCAAGGTGTTTACATTAGGCAACAAGCGCGGCCTCGCTGCGGATATTTCCAATTTCGGGGGGATTGTGACCAGACTTCTGGCGCCTGATAAAAGCGGGGCGCCGGCAGATATTGTGCTGGGATATTCCGATGTTACGCACTATATCACCGAGTCGCCGTATTTCGGCTGTCTGGTCGGGCGATACGGCAACCGGATCGGGGGCGGCACATTCGAACTCAATGGAGAAACATTCAATCTGGCCCTCAATGAAAACGGGGTCCGTCACCTGCACGGCGGAACCAGAGGGTTCGACAAGGTTGTCTGGGATGCCGAGCCGATAAAAAAAGAAAATGAAGTCGTTCTTCGCCTGCGCTATGTCAGTCCCGACGGTGAAGAGGGATACCCGGGAACGCTGTCGGTCGAGGTCGACTATCGATTGACTGAAAAGAATGAGCTCGCTATCGACTATACCGCAACCACCGACAAGGATACTGTTGTTAACCTGACGCACCATTCATATTTCAATCTTGCCGGTGACGGGGCCGGAGACATTCTGGACCATATCGTGCAGATCAATGCCGCACACTACACGCCGGTGGATCCAAACCTTATTCCCAACGGTGAGATTGCGCCGGTTTCCGGAACGCCGCTGGATTTTTCCACCGCGCGCAGGATCGGTGAGCAGGCGGGAAAAGATTTTGAACAGCTCAAAATCGTGGGTGGCGGAATCGACCATAATTATGTGTTGGACAAAAAAGACAACGAGTTGCTGCTCGCCGCAAAAGTCAGAGAGCCGTCATCAGGGCGGCTCATGGAGGTCTACACTACCGAGCCGGGCATGCAGTTTTACACCGGGAACATGCTTGACGGCACTCTGAAAGGAAAGACGGGCGCGATATACAAAAAGCATTCAGGTTTCTGTATGGAAACCCAGCATTTTCCCGATTCTCCCAACAAGCCTGAGTTTCCTTCAACCGTGCTCAGGCCCGGGGACACATACCGTCACAGTACGGTATACCGGTTTGGTGCCGCGCAATAAGGCCAATACAGGGGATAGCAATCCCTTTCCTGGAAAACAGAGTCGGTCGGCCCTGTTTGTCGCTGTATGTCTGTAAATTTCTGCGGCCTGATATATATTGTCAGGCAACACACCGTAACGCACGGTATATCAGGCGAATACGTGCCGACATTATTGGCTTGACATGCTATAACTAAGTTGAAAAACGGAAATTGCATTTCCGCTTTTTGGCCGGGCAAAATGGTAGAATTTACAATAGGAGGTGATCATAATGCGAAAATTGATAAAAAGAAGCGTATCGGCATTACCAGCAGCCCTGCTGCTGTTTCTTCTTTTACTGGGCGGTTCCTGTGCAATGATGGACCGTCAGGTGCAGCGCTCAAATCTTAAAATGATCGAAGAATATCGGCAGGAGCAGGCAATCGATTCTCTCCAGGCACAAGCCCGATAATATATGGAGCACCGCTACGATCCGTTCCGCTCGGAAAAGTATGATTTTTCCGAAGACAACGATTCGCTCCACGTGAAACCGCTCGGGGAAATACATATCGTGCACGATAATGAGCGTGTTTCACATCCCGGAAAGCTTGCCAATCGGCATTACCACCATCATTCCGCGAAAAAAGAGCCAAAAGATTATTTCGGAACCATGAAAAAAGCGGCCGATGAAACCAATAAAATGCTCGAAAAAAGCGGCGCTCCATTTCAAATCAAAATCTATCGCGAAGGTGAAGATGTCATTATTGATTGCATCCAGATTGACGAAAGCGGTCACGTTGTCAGGGAAACCCGTAAAAATATCACACACGAAGATTTCTCAGTCTGGATTGATGATATTGTAAAGGCTGAAGGCCTGTTTTTTGACAACCGGGCATGAGTAGTTTTGTTTCCGGTAATAAAATATCATTTCAGGATCCTGCAATGAATTTTCCTGTATGAGTAATAATATCCTCATAATGTATCAGGTCCGGCATTTTATGAATTATTTTTCTACAGTGCAGATATCATCAGCACTGTGCGCATTTTGAACAGGGAGAACCCAATGAGCATACCAGGCAGCATAATCCGTGTTCCGGAGCGGAAGATTATTGATACAATTGAAGAATTTGTCAAAAACAGCGTTGATTTGAGTGTTCCGGCAGAAGAATACGACGAAGATGATTTCTGGGTAGGCTTGAAATCGGCGGGAACAGAATTGTGGCTCGATACGGGCGATATGGACGGGGCGCAGAAATTATGGAACCGCGAATTTTCAGCGCTGACTACCAATAACACGCTGCTGAATGCTGAAATCCAGAAAGGGTTCTATGACGGCTTGGTTCCTGAAGCCGACAGGCTGCTGGAGGGGCTTGACATTCACCAGCGGATCATCGAAATCGCATTTGTCCTCAACGCGCATCACGCACTGCGGCTGGTCCGGCGGTTCGGCGCCCGTGTCAGCGTGGAACTCCATACCGCACTTGCCGATGATATCGAAACTACTGTTGCCTATGCCGAGCGATTTTATCGCATTTGTCCATCACATTTTATAATCAAGATACCCCACACTCCGTCGGGACTGCTGGCGACCCGACAGGTCCGCGCCCGGGGAATTCCGGTAAATTATACCCTCGAGTTCAGTGCGCGCACCAATTATATTGCCACTGCAATTGCCCGGCCGGATTATGTGAATGTTTTTCTGGGAAGGCTCAATTCCTTTGTTGCAGACAATAATCTCGGGTCCGGTGAGATGGTGGGTGAAAAAGCAACCCTGGCTAGTCAGCGGGCAGTCACAAGGGCATCGGGGAATAATCCCGGACCAACAAAACAGATTGCAGCCAGCATGCGCTCGGCACGCCAGGTGAGCGATCTTGCCGGTGTTGATGTTTTCACCATGCCGTTGAAAGTCGCACAAGCCGCAAAGGACACTCTTGACAACACATGGCACTGTCGCGTGGATGAAGATTATCCTGTGGAATTGTTCCCCGGCATTGCGCCCGAAGAAATCCACCTGGAAAAACTCTGGCATATCAATGAAAACGAAGAAGCGTTTGTGAAATACATCCGGGAAAATACGCCGTCGACAACACAGGAGATCATGCAGGCACTCAAAGACCATGGGATTCATGACTTTTTTCCGGCAATGACCAGCAAAGAAAAAAGCACAATTGCATCTGACGGCAAAATACCGGAATATGACAAGTGGAAAGAACGAATCAAACAGGGTACTCTGGCGGTCGATTCCCTGGTCAATCTTGCAGGACTGGCATCGTTTGCCACTGATCAGGCAGCGCTGGATACCAGAATAAAAAGCCTGATTACTAAATAGGCGTGGTCCGGAAAACCAGTTTCACAAACTCATTGAAAGGAGTTTACAATGGAACAGCAGACAACACGGCGTGGATTCATGAAAACAGGTGCTGCTTTTGTTACAGCGAATGTTATAGCAGGAAATGCTTTCGGGGTCAAAGCGGAAAAACCTGCTGACAGCAGTGCAATAGAGCTCCCGGAGCTTCCCTGGAAGCCCAGTTCACTTGAGCCGCATATCAGCGCCCGGACTATCGAGTTTCATTACGGCAAACATCATGCCGGTTATGTAAAAAAGATAAACCGGTACCGTGAAGATACAGAGTATGAGAACATGGGATTGGAGACAATCATAAAGAAATCAGTCAATAAAAGCGGTGCAACCGGTATATTCAACAATGCTGCGCAGGTATGGAACCATACGTTCTACTGGAACAGCATGAAACCGGGCGGCGGGGGAGTGCCCAAAGGTGATCTCGGTGATGCAATTGTCGATTCTTTCGGCTCGTTCGACAAATTCAAAAAGCAGTTTGTCAAATTTGCCGGTGCGCAGTTCGGGAGCGGCTGGGGATGGCTTGTTGTTGATAATAATAAGCTTGAGATTATCACTACCGGCAATGCCGACACCCCGATCGCACAGGGGAAAAAACCGCTGCTTACGGTCGATGTCTGGGAACATGCATAC
>WJKA01000603.1 GCA_014729375.1 Chitinivibrionales bacterium | reverse complement strand
GTTCCTGGTCGACCGCACCGATTTCAGGAAAAATGTCAAGATTGATGTTCTTGATGCTTCCAAGGACGAGCTGTCGGAGGATTTCGAAGATGCGCCCGAGACGATTCAGTCGGGGCTTTACAAGCATGTTTATACCGATGAATACGATACGCCGGGTGGAGAACCATACGGTGCAATCGTGTCAAATTACGATTTTAACAGCGGTGCGGCGGATGTCGGCCTGCTTCAGGAAATAGCAAAAGTTTCGTCCTCATGCCACTGCCCGTTTATCGGCGCGGCCACTCCGAAGTTTTTCGGCAAGGACAATGTCCATGAGCTTCCCAAGATTGAAGACCTTCATAATTATATGGAACGCTCAGAATTCCTGAAATGGAACAGTTTCAGGGAATCTGAAGATTCCCGTTACGTCGGTCTTGTCCTTCCACGCTTCGCACTTCGACTTCCCTATGGATCGGAAACCCAGCCGGTAAAGGAATTTAACTACGAAGAAGGGGTCAAGGGCGATGATCATGAGAAATATCTCTGGGGTAATGCTTCATTCGCATTTGCAGCAAACATGATACGCTCGTTTACCGATAACGGATGGTGCGTGCAGATCAGAGGGCCGGAATCCGGCGGAAAAGTTGAAGACCTTCCCATCCACCTCTATGATGTCGGCAAGGGAAAGCAGATGAAAATACCAACGGAGATCCTTATTCCCGAAACACGGGAGTTTGAATTTGCGCAGGAAGGTTTTATTCCGCTTTCGTTCTATAAAAACAGAAACTACGCCTGTTTCTTCTCTGCAAATTCATCGCAGAAACCACAGGAATATGATGATCCGGTGGTTACCGCAAATATGCGGATTAATTCCCGCTTGCCCTATATTTTCCTTGTTTCCCGGATCGCCCATTATCTGAAAGTTATCCAGCGGGAAAATATCGGGTCCACCAAGAGCCGGAAAGTATTGCAGGATGAATTGCAGGAATGGATTAACGGCCTGGTAACTGAAATGAATGATCCCGGTCCCGAGCTTATTGCAACGCATCCGTTGAAAGCAGCGGAGGTTGAGGTCAAGGAAATCGAAGACAATCCGGGATTTTTCTCGGTCGGCCTGGCGGTTATGCCGCATTTCCAGATTGAGGGAATCGATATTAATCTTTCGCTTGTTTCACAGATGCCGAAAGGGAAATAAATAGAAAAAATGTATGGTTTGTGATTTTTATCACAGACTCGGGATTTGCAGGGATAATATATTTAAGCTGTAAACAAAAACAAATCACCATTCCTTGAAAGGAGTAGGTCATGCCAATACCGGCCTATATGTGGATGCAGGATGAAAACGGCAGCGAGGTTAAAGGTTCAGTTGATGTCGCCGACCGTGAAGGAAGTATTGAGGTCCATGAGTTTAATCACGAGGTGAGAATACCCACGGACCCGGATACAGGTAAGCTGACAGGTACCCGGAAGCACGAAGCTATTACCCTGGTAAAAGCGTTTGATGCTTCATCGCCGTACCTGTATAAAGCAGTGTGTGAGGGCCAGACATTCAAGCAGGTCGAGCTGAAATGGTTCCGGATCGATGATACCGGTACCGAAACTGAATATTTCAACCATCTTCTTGAAGATGTAAAGATTTGTTCGGTCCAGCCGATTATGTACAATGTGAAAGACCCCACAAAGGAACGCTATCTTCATCTCGAACAGGTATGCATGCGGTATCAGAAAATCACCTGGACATACCTTGACGGTAATCTTCAGGCGTCGGATTCCTGGAGAGAAGGAAGGTAGCCTATCGAATAGCTGTTTGGAAAAAAAGCCCGGGATATTTTGTCCGGGGCTTTTTTATTTTGTGGCGCCGGGTTTACAGGCTCATTCAACTGGAAATAAGGAGTGAACAATGAAAAGCTGGGTATGCTGTGTGGCGCCGGTTTTCGCCGCGTGTTTGTTTTTCTGCAGCAAATCGCCGACTGATAGTGAAGACAGCGGTACCGGTACGCTTCAATTATCTTTCAGAATAAAAAATTATAATTCACCGGGTTATAATTCGCTGGCAAAATCGGGTCGCATTGCCGAAACAACCTGGGACTCGCTTAAAATTGCAATAGAGGCGAACGATATTTCTCCTGTTGTCTATTCCCTTGAGGTTGACATGTATGACGGGGTCGTATATCAGACACTGGAAAATGTCAAGGCGGGCGAGAACCGGACCATAAGCGCCTGGACAGTTGACAGTGACGGTGACACGATCCACGGCGCGGCGGAATTAACCGTAAGCTTTGCCCCCAACGATGTTGTTCCGGTCCAATTTGTGCTCGTGCCGATTTGCGGCTCAATTTACATTGCATTGAAGGAGTTCCCTTCTGAAGTAGATTCTGTGTGTGCGGCATTTACTTCGGAAAGCGGCGAGACCTGGGAGACCAGGGATGATAAAACATCCAAGTTGTTCATGTCGCTTGACAAAATTCCGTACGGTGCAACCGGGACCATGCTGATTGCCGGTCTTGATGCATCCGGCGATACACTCGCATCGTGGAAACAGGATGGTTTTGAGTTTACCGGGCAGAACCTTACCGTTGAGGCGTCGTTTGTTGATGTTGCGGACATCTCTCTGGACGTGTCGCTTGGCACGCCGGGCGTTACTCTGATCCAGGGCATGATGAGCACGACGGATTCCCTGGACGACGAGCAGACGAGTGCAGAGTCGTTGCTGATAATCTCCGAACTAATGTTTACCGCGGGTTCCGGGACGGCCAACTCGCTGGATTATATCGAAATATTTAATCCGACTCAAAGCGACATAAATCTTGACACATTAATTGTAGACATTACAGGAAGCGATGAGATTGTAACCAATGTTACTATAAGCGCCGAAAGCTTCTATGTTGTGGGCAACAGTGCAATTCCACTCAGTGATTCGCTGGAAACTCCCTCCGGTGATTCAATTGTTAATCCATGGAATGCCGATACGACGGTAAGTATGGACCTGGTATCCACCACCAACTGGATTACCTTGATGCGAACCGAGGGGCAGGATACAATCATCATTGACCGGGTAGCGTATGAGAACAGCAGCAATATTCTGGGATGGCCCGATCTTGGTTCATCGGCGAAAACTTCGGTAGTCCTTGATTCTCTTCCTGCGGATGCTGAATATAATAATTACGGCAAGAACTGGAATGAAGCGGTCTCGTCGTTTCAATTCGAAAGCGAGACATATTGCGGCACCCCGGGAGGTCCCGGAAGATAAATAAGGAAAAGAGACGCGATTTGCGCTGTCCTGTTTTTACAGCACTGGTTGCCCTTGTTCCGATTCTCTGTTGCCCTTCATGCACTCGTTTTTTTGATTCGGCCCCATCTTCTCATGAGCTTGCCTGTAAAGGGATGACCATATTTTTCTATGGCTCTGAAAGGAACTCGTTTGAGCATGTGGCTTTCACCCAAAATATTGGTCGCATAAAAAATGCCGGGGCCAATACAATTGTTTTAGTACCATACTGGTTTCAGGATCATACGCGATCGAGTGCTGTTTTCCCCGATACGGCGCGGACGATTCCCGACAGTGAATTCATTGCGGCCTGCAGCGGCGTTATTGAATCGGGACTGAATCTTGTTGTCAAGCCGCATATCGATGTTACGAGCGGCACACCGCGCGCGGAAATAGAGCCGGTAGACAGGAATGCATGGAAGGGTTCATATCTTGAGTTTGTCCTCCACTACGCGACAATTGCCGAAAATGCCGGGGCTGCCGTGTTCAGCGTGGGGACCGAGTTCATGGCCCTGTCGAAAGATACGGAATTGTGGGAGGAAATTATCGATTCCTGTCAAACCCGGTTCCACGGAGAATTGACCTATTCCGCGTGTCCGCAGGAAGCGCTGAGTGTCGGGTTCTGGGACCGGCTGGATTATATCGGGGTGAATGCCTGGTTCCCGGTCAGTAAAAGGGAACAACCTGCGCTGGAAGATATGCTTTTTGCATGGTCTACCTGGAAAACAATGCTGCGCGATATTTCACTGCGGTTCGGGCGTGCTGTGCTGATTACAGAAATCGGATATATGAACAGTTCGCGTACCGCGAAAAATCCCGGTGATTTTGCTGCTGCGGGTGCCCGGGACGATCAGCTTCAGGCGGATTGCTACCGCGCGGCACTGATTGCAGCCGGAGAAATGGACTTTTTGCATGGTATGGTATGGTGGCAGTGGGAGCTGAATACGCCGGATGTGGCTGGCGGGGTCGATTATACACCCGAAGGCAAACCTGCTGAAATGATTTTACAGGAGTATTGGCGATGAAAAGCAGGATTGTTGTTATATTCGCGCTGCTGGTTGTTGGAGCGGCTTCTGGTGAGCGCGGTACATGTTCTGCAAAAAGAACCATATGCGCACCGCTTGAGCTGGGATTTTGCGGGTACGCGTCGGTTGAGGACCGTGAGTTTAATGCGCTTGGTTCTTTTGACGGCGCCTGGTGGTTCCGGTGCGGAGCACTGGTGCGTTACAGGCTCGCTTTTGAGGAAAAGCACAATTCCTTTTTCAAAGTGTGGAACAGCGTCAGCGCGGGATACGGGTTTGCATTCGAAAAAGCGGCTGTTCCCCTGTGGTTCGGAGGGGGGGTAACAACGACCGGATTGTGGAAACACCTGCTTAACCGTCCGTTCGGCGCAGCAGGGGCCGGTATAAGGCTGTAT
>WJKA01000602.1 GCA_014729375.1 Chitinivibrionales bacterium | reverse complement strand
GTTTTTATGAGGTTCTCCAGCGGGAAATCAAACAGGTCCCGACTCTCCGAGGCAAAACAATAGTCAACCTGTTTTACGAGAACAGCACGCGAACACGAATATCTTTTGAGCTGGCGGAAAAGCGCCTTTCGGCCAATCCCCTCAATTTCTCCGCATCGACAAGCTCAGTCAAGAAAGGCGAAATACTCAGGGATACTATCCGCAATATCGAAGCCATGAAAATTGATATGGTGGTTGCGCGACACTGGTGTCCCGGTGTTCCGCACTTTCTCACGCATTGTACGGATGCGGTGATTGTAAATGCAGGTGACGGTGCGCATGAACATCCGACACAGGCACTCCTGGACATGATGACTATCCGTCGGCGGCTGGGAACGCTTGACAGGCTCAAGGTTGCGATTGTCGGGGATATCCTTCACAGTCGCGTGGCCCGGTCTAATGCCTGGGGAATGACGGCGATGGGTATGGATGTCACGTTGTGCGGTCCGCCGACACTTCTTCCGCAGCACCACGAATCCCTGCCGGTACGCGTCACGGATAATATCTACGAAGCAGTCGATAATGCACATGTTGTGATGTTGCTCAGACTTCAGCTTGAGCGCCAGCAGGGCGGCATGTTCCCTTCAATACGCGAATACAGAGAACGGTATGGCATCGATAATGAGAAGGTGGACTCGATGCGCGACGATGTTCTTATTATGCACCCGGGGCCGATCAACCGGGGAATCGAGCTGGCATCGAATGTTGCCGATGGAGAAAAGTCGATAATTCTTGACCAGGTGACAAACGGTGTTGCGGTCCGCATGGCGGTCCTCTATCTTCTCGGAGGTGGTGAAAATGCTTAGCAAACCAGACGGGCAGAGGCTGTATCCTGTTGACACCCTGCAGGCCCGGGGCTCGATTGCGATCCGGAACGGCAGGGTGGTAGATCCTGAAAACGGTATAGACGACATGCTGTGCGTGGCGGTCCGTGATGGAAAAATCATTTCGGTTGCTCCGGAGTTGCCCGCGGATTTTGTGCCTGATACGACAATCGATGCAGAAGGAAAATGGGTAGTGCCCGGCCTCATTGATATGCACGTTCACCTGAGAGAACCGGGCAGGGAGGACCGCGAAACAATTGTCAGCGGCACCATGGCCGCGTCTGCAGGCGGATTTACTGCAGTAGCCTGCATGCCGAATACCAACCCTGTTCTTGATGAGGAATCAAAAATCAGGTATGTGATCCAGCGCGGCGAATTGTGCACGAGCAGGATATACCCGATCGGTTCTATTACCAAGGGGCTTGAGGGAAAAGAGTTGTCTCCGTTCGGCGAGATGGTCCGCGTTGGCGCGCGGGGCTTTTCGGATGACGGTAAATCGGTGGCCTCGTCAGCGCTGATGAAAAACGCCTTGAATTATTCGAAATCATTCAATATTCCCGTTATTTGTCATTGTGAAGATGCGGAGCTAACGGGTCATGCACACATGAATGAAAGCGCGGTATCGACCCGCCTGGGCATGCGGGGAATTCCGTCGATTGCAGAAGAGATAATGGTGGCGCGGGATATCATGCTTGCCGAATATACCGGCGCCAGGATCCATATAGCCCATGTGTCAACAGAGGGCTCGGTGCGGATTATCCGCGAGGCCAAAGCGCGCGGGGTCAATATAACCTGTGAAACCTGCCCGCATTATATCACGCTCAGTGATGAGGACCTGGTGACTTTTGATACGCACAAAAAGATGAACCCTCCGCTGCGCACGGCAAAGGACAGGCAGGCGCTTATTGAAGCGATTGCCGGAGGGACTATTGATGTTATCTCCAGCGATCATGCCCCGCATGTCAGTGAGGACAAGAAAGATGTTGAATTCGAGGCCGCATCGTTCGGCGTAATCGGCCTGGAAACATCGGTAGGTATTGTACTGACCAACCTCGTGCATAAAGGAATTATTGATGTACGGTCGATGATTGAGAAAATGAGTGTGTTTCCGCGCCGGATTCTCGGGGTATCGGGCGGGACGCTTTCGGTGGGGGAAGATGCTGATATCACTGTCATCGATCCGGACGTGCACTGGAAGGTCGATTCACAAAAATTTTATTCGAAAAGTCAGAATACCGCGTTTGAAGGTTTTGAATTGCAGGGCCATGCATGCTGCACCGTCTCGCAGGGAAGGATCGTTTATGAGCGGGGCGCTCCATAGCAGGGGGGGGCATGTCCCCGCAACAGAAACCGGTGCGATATATTCCGGCCGGTTCGGCGCCGAACCGGCGGCAGTGACCCGGGCACCCGGACGGGTCGAATTGCTGGGCAACCATACCGATTACAACAATGGATTTGTTTTGTCGGCGGCTATTGACCGGTATGTTTATGCCGCAGCCGGGCCTGCGCGTACAAAAAACACGTTCGAATTCTTTTCCACCCGGTTTTCATCGGTGATAGCGCTTACCGAGGCCATTCCGCAGCAGGGAAACGCATGGGTCAATTATCCGCTGGGTGTATACGGCGTGATGAAAGATGCCGGGCTGCCGGTCGGGCCCTTTACGCTTGCAATTTCCGGGACGGTACCGATGGGCGCGGGATTGTCATCGTCGGCCGCGCTTGAAGTCGCCTCGGGCCTGGCGCTCGCCCGGACATTCGGGTTTGACGTTGATCCTGTTGAAATGGCGCTCTTATGCCGTAAAGCTGAAAATGCCTTCTGCGGAGCAGAATGCGGCCTCCTCGACCAGTTTTCCGTGCTGTTCGGCAAAAAGAACCATGCCCTGTTTATCGATTTCCGTTCGCTGGACCATACCGCGGTGCCTGTCGACAATCCCGACATGCTCCTGGCAATAACCACTTCGGGCGTGACCCATGCAGTGTCGGATTCGGCATATAATGACCGTCGTACAGAATGTGCAAAGGCCGCGGAATTCTTTTCGAAAAGAAACCGCCTGGTAAGCTCTCTCAGAGACGTGTCGCAGGACATGCTGGAATCGGCACGGGGTGAGATGGATGACATTCTTTTCCGCCGGGCCGCGCATGTGGTCGGTGAAAACGATCGGGTGCTGAAAGGAATTGCTCTGTTGCAGGAAGGCAATCTCGGACTATTCGGGGAGCTGTTGTACGAGTCGCATGAAAGCTCGCGCACTGATTTTGAAAATTCATGTCCTGAACTCGATGCACTTGTCGATTGCGCCCGGTCAATCAGCGGTGTTTACGGCGCACGGCTTACC
>WJKA01000601.1 GCA_014729375.1 Chitinivibrionales bacterium | reverse complement strand
GGAGTGAATTGCCATCGGTGTTATCATTGCGGAAAGCTTTCCGGAAAACAGGTCTTCGACATACCTGAATTCTTCAGCTGAAAGTCGTTCCGGGGTAATTCGCCGTATTCCTTCCTTTTCGAGGCGGGGTTTGAGGCGCTCGTTGAATGTGTCGTACTGAAGGTTGACCATTTCCCTGACTCTTCTGTCGATGTGGCCTAATTGTTTTACCGGGCTGAGGCCGGAAGAATCGGGCCGGGTAATTCCTCCCTGGACCAGCATTCGGAGGCCGCCGACCCGGACCATGAAAAATTCATCCAGGTTGGATCCGGTAATTGCAAGAAATTTCAGCCGCTCCAGCAACGGAACCGATTCGTCAAGTGCTTCATCAAGAACGCGCTAGTTGAACTCAAGCCAGCTCAATTCACGATTCATGTACTGTACTGTTTTTTTTCTCGCCATATAATTCTACTCATGCCTTTTTGAGAAATATTTCCATTCCGAACATCTGCTTAAAGAGGTCGCCTTTTTCTCTGAGCGCCATTTGTTCCAGCGTAATGTCTCCTGCACCTTTTGTTACAATTATCGCATGACCGTTTTCGCGGACTATTTCGATATCGCGGATACGCTGGTTGTAACTTCGATCGAGCGAATCGGCGATGCGCAGAAGTGAGGCTGATTTGGTGACTGCAATTCTGCTGTCCCGGTCAAGGGACATATATCCTTCATGCGAAGGCTTTGGAGTAGCTTTGCGATGGTACCGTGCGACCAGCGCGGTAAGGAGAATATCTTTTGATCCGAAACCGAACAGGTTTGAATTCTGAATAAGGTAAAATGAATGCTTGTGATGACTCCGGCTGCTGATAAATAAACCGGACTCGTGCAGAAGTGCGCCAACGCGCAAGATGAGGTTATACCGTTCGGACAACCGGTGGATGTCCTGCAGTTGCGTAAAAAGAATCCGGCAATATTTACAAACCTGTTTTGCGTGCCGTAAATCAACTTCATACTTTTTCGCCAGTTCTGTAGCGGAATGAATAATCTGGTTCTGAAATTCTTTTGTCCACGCATCTCCTGATACCATTTCCTGAAGAATGCCGTTTCGCATGGTGATTGACGCAACAAGAATATGCTGCACGCGTAAAGCTGCGGCGAGCCGCGCATAAGTAAGAAGTGCGGGGACCAGTGTTTCTGCATCGGGAAAGCTGAGGTGATACTTCTGAACAAGCTCATCAACCGAAAGGCCGGTAAGCCTCCGGGTGAAATTCGCCAGGGAGCTTACAGGAAGTTTTGCCGGGGTGCCGAGGTCCCAGCCGGGGATAAGCTGTGCCGCGGCAAAACGGGCGTCACCGCCGATCGCCAATAGAGATGGTTTTCCATGGATACCCGCTTTTTTAAGAATGGCTTTGACCGTTCGTTGTATCTGGTTCTCCATAGCTTCAACAAGACGGGAATCGGCCGCACCGTATTTTTCAAATGTTTCCCGCATTCGGAACGATCCCAGGCGGTATGAATGGGAAAAAGCGACGCTGCCTTTTTTAACGACAATAGTCTCAGTGCTTCCCCCTCCGACTTCGATTATAAGAACGTTTGCATATTTCAATGACGGTTCCGCCTGGAGAAGTGGTTGAAGGCTGAGGAAGGTATATCGATTTACTTCAGCGTCGTCAATCGGCTCCACCTCGATACCGGTGGCGCTGTAGATACGGTCTAAAAACAATTCCCTGTTTGAGGCTTCTCTTACCGCGCTTGTTGCAACGGCCTTGATCTGGTCCCTGTGCGTTACGCCGTATTCCTGCAGGACCCGCGTAAAGCTTTTCAGCGCCGACACGCATTCTTCTATCGAGGCATTGCCGATATGGCCCATTGTAAAGGTGTCGCTCCCCAGGCTGACTTCCTGCTGCAGCGATTCAAGCATGCGCAGCGAGTCGTCCGGCTCAACCTGCGCGATTGCCATGCGCACCGATGTGCTCCCAATATCGATTACCGCTATCGGTTGCTTTGAATTTGCTGCAGCTTTTTGCGGTATTGGATTCACGGAGTTCCTTTGTTTTGTTCGGTGACCGTTTTCATTGCCCAGGCTGCCGCGCCGGCAACAGTGGCATCATCACCAAGTTTTGCGACGGTTACTTTAAATGAATTTTCAAATGCGGCCATTGCCCGCTGCCGTGCCGTGTGCTCGACAGCTTCCTGAAAAATATCCGGCATGGCTTCAACAAGACCTCCGCCCAGTACAATTACATCAGGTGCGAGCAAGTTTACAATATTGGCAACACCCACACCAATCCATGCGGCAGCTTCGCGAACAATCATTTCAATTGCCTTGTCTCCGGCATTGATCGAGGCGGCGAGTGCGCCGCTGCGGATATTCGATAAATCGGTTCCTGCAATTTCAATCAAATGGGGTGCATCACTTCGATATGCGGCCTTGGCGGCTTCTGCGGAAATGGAAAGTCTGCTGGCTACCGCCTCAAGACAACCCCGCTGTCCACAACCGCACAGCGGACCGCCCGGCATAACCTGGATGTGCCCGATTTCAAGACATGAATTGCGTTTGCCGCGAAGAATTTTTCCTTCATAAATGCAGCCGCCGCCGATCCCGGTACCCGGAAACACTCCGACCACGGAGCGGGCGTTTTTTGCCGCACCCATCGAATATTCGCCATAGACTCCCGCGTCAACATCATTGATAATCACCACCGGTACGCCGAATTTTTTTTCAAGTGAATCTCTGATGCGCACTTTTTTCCATCCAAGGTTCGGTGCATCGACTACAATGCCTTTTTCAAGATCAAGGAGCCCCGGGATCCCTATTCCTATTCCCGCCAGGTTGTCCCGTTTGATGCCGGCCTTGTCAAGAGCCGCAAAAATGGCAGAGCTGATCCGGTTGAGGCCGGACTTCGAACCCTCGTATGCTTTTGTTTTTTTCTTTGCTTTTCCGCAAAAGTCAAATGATGATGAATATACCATTGCGAGCATTTTCGTCGCGCCAAGATCAAATCCTACCCAGTAATCGGCATTGCTCTTTGCTGCCATGAAAATTCATTTCTTTCTAAATTGGACAACCATATAAATACTATTGTGCAGAGAGAAAAGATATATGTTTTAAAAAATACTAAGCGGCTGTTAATTTTTTGTTAGAATTGTGTTAGCAGGCCGGCGAGCCGATTTCAGGTTTGAAATCAAAAATACGGCATGATAAATTATTAATGCAATTTCTTCTCGATTTCCCGGATAACCGTATCCAGGACTTTTATACGCGCATACCATTTGCAGTTTGATTCAACAATAATCCACGGTGCGGCAGGTGTGCTGGTCCGGAAAATCATTTCCTCAACGGCATTTTTATATTCGTCCCATTTTTCCCGGTTCCGCCAGTCTTCTTTGGTAATTTTCCATTGCTTGTGAGGAGTTTGCCGGCGGGAATTGAACCGCCGCAATTGTTCTTCGGAATCGATATGAATCCAGAATTTGAGGAGCACGGTTCCGAAATTCGTGAAGTGGTCCTCCATTTCGTTGATTTCCCGGTACGCTCTTTTCCATTCCTCTTTCTGACAGAACCCTTCAATGCGCTCGACAAGGACTCTTCCATACCAGGTGCGGTCAAAGATAGTTATGTGGCCTGCTTTGGGGATTTGCTGCCAGAAACGCCAGAGGTAGTGGTGCGCCTTTTCGATATCGTTTGGTGCGGCAACAGGGACGACTTCATATCCCCGTGGATCGAGTTCCTGTGTCAACCGCCTGATATTGCCGCCTTTGCCTGCAGCATCCCACCCCTCGTAGGCAATAATAACCGGGATTCGCTGCATATAAATCTCATGCT
>WJKA01000052.1 GCA_014729375.1 Chitinivibrionales bacterium | reverse complement strand
TGTTAGAAACGAGGAGGCCGTGCTCCCGCGCTGCCTCGAAAGCACTGCCGATATTGCCGACGAAATAATAATTGTCGATACCGGCTCACACGACAACACCATTGCAGTTGCAGAACAATTCAATGCCCGGATAATTCAATCGGAGTGGAAAAATGATTTCTCACACGCGCGGAATATCTCGATCGAGCACGCGTCGGGAGAATGGATCCTCTGGCTCGATGCTGATGATGTTATTCCGTCCGGATCAATAGCGCCAATCCGGAACCTGAAACAGGAAACCGCAGATACCGTGTTTGCATTTATTATTCAAAACCGGAAACCCGGCGGTACCGGCTCCAGCTTTATGCAGGCGCGCATGTTTCCAAACCACCCGAAAATCCGCTTTGAGCGGAAAATACACGAACAAATCATGCTGAGTGCACTGCGAATCGGCATGAAAATGATCAATAAAGATATTGTAATAGAACATTACGGCTATGCAGATCCGGAACAGGTCAGAAAAAAATCACGAAGAAATATCAATGCACTTCTTGAAGAATTCGACAGAGAGAAGCCCGATGCCGTTATGGCGGTTGAAATCGCTGACGCCTATACTATTATTGGAGAATGGGACAATGCCGGGGGCTGGTTTGAAACAGCACTGGCAATCCCGGGAATAGAGACATCCATGCCGGTAATTGCATCACATGCACATCTTGGAAAGGCAAAGGCTTTGATAGAAAATACAAAGTATGCACAGGCTATCAAACACCTGGGGCTATCGCTGCAATTATGCCCCGGCCGTTCCGATTCTCTGTATAGCATGGCTGTTGCGCAGGAGATGAGCGGCAACCGGGGTGCTGCACTGAAAAATCTCCAGGAGATTATCAATACTCCTCCCCGTGCATTGCAGGTGAGTGTTGACTGGAGCGAAGCAAAAATAAAGGCATTTCTTCGTATGGAGCGCCTTCTGGTGAACAAGCCGCACGAATCATCTGAGAACGCAGAGAATGCTCTCAAGCAGTTTCCGGTGCGTCCGGAGATCCATACCATGAACGGAAGAGTGCTCTTGCGAAAGGGCAAGCTCATGGATGCACTTCACGCATTCGAAAAAAGCTTGACCTGCGCGCGGGCAGGAAACATTGATGCCTATATCGGATTATGCTGCGTGTATAAAAAAGCCGGCAGGCAGGATGCTGTGGAATCTACGCTCAAATCTATTGGACCGGAATTTGCAGATTCCCCCCGCTACCGGGCGTTGTGCAGGATGACCGGCCGGGAGAATGTTCCACCAATTGGTATTTCTGACGAAAAAACCCGCAACGAGCTTCAATGGCTGAAAACAATGCACGGTTTCTGATCCCGCAATATGGCGAAAATCACTCAAGAAGATCTTCCTCATTCTCGATATCGCTGACAATTTCATTATATCGGTTGGGATTGCCGTTTTCGAAATCGAGTTCCTCTATGGGCTCTTCTTCTTCATCGTTGAAATCTTCGTCATCGATAAACTCTTCATCTTCCCGGAGGATTTCATCTGCATCGTAATCATCATTCTGTATCATAGCGCCCTCCCGTAGCCTTTATTTCTCGATATTACGACCATGCTTTTGTATTATTTTAGCCGAAAATTTCAAGAATTGCAAGAGCAAATTTTCCTATCTTAAAAAAAATTTAAAAAAGGAATATGATATTTCTATAATTATATGCCGGTCTCCAATCGGCACTGCGGTAATAAGTATTTTACAATGCCCTGTAATCAGGGAACTGTTTTTATGAATTGCTCTAAATTTATGTTATCTGTATACTGATCGCATGCACCAGTCACAAAAAGAACCGCTTCAAAAGATCATCCCCCGAAAGGAGCTTTTTCTTCTTGATCTTGACGGTACTACCTATATCGAAAACAGACTTATCCCGGGCGCACTTGACTTTTTAAACAAAATAACCGCACAGAACAAGCAGTATATTTTTCTCACCAATAATTCATCGAAATCAAATAGTGATTATGTCCGGAAAATAAACAATCTCGGTATCAGCGCCGGCCCGGACAATGTCTTTACTTCAGGGCAGGCAACAGCCGTATACGTAACCGGAAAGAAGACGAAGCCCGCAATCTATTGCGTCGGAACGCAGTCACTGAAAGAGGAACTGGAATCATACGGAATAACAATACTGGAAAGCGACATTGACAATGCAGATTTTCTGGTAATCGGCTTTGATATGGAGCTTGAGTATCACAAGCTCGAAAAAGCCTGCTACCTGCTGTCGATCGGGAAACCATATATCGCAACACATCCTGACCTGGTTTGTCCGGTAAAAGACAACCGATTTATTCCCGATTGCGGCTCGTTTTGCCAGATGCTGGAAAATGCGACCGGCCGTACACCGACGTATATCGGCAAACCCGACAAAAAAATGATTACACTCCTCTGCGAGCAACGGGGAATCAGCCTGGAAAAAGCAGTAATGATCGGCGACCGGCTGTATACCGATATCGCAGTCGGACTCAATGCAGGAGTCACGACATTCTGCGTTCTTTCGGGAGAATCGACCATGGAAGATATCAGAAAATCGGAGTTCCAGCCCGATTTCGTGATCGAGTCGATTGCAGAATTAAATCGGTATTTGCAGGATGACCTGGAGTGATGGAGTAGTGGAGCAGTGGGGCGACAGATTAGTGCCTCCCGGTGCTCCAACACTCTACTACTCCATTTTAAAAGGAATTGTATATGATTATACCCCAGATGTTGACATTAAGCAGGATTATCTTTGCACCGGTTTTTTCTTATCTGTTTATCTACAGTTTCAAAAGCGAAAACCCGGCGCTGCTGCTCTGGTTGTCGGTTGCCATGCTGACACTTGTTGAAATTTCCGATGCGCTTGACGGGTTCTTTGCCCGGAAACTGAAACAGGTCTCCGATTTCGGTAAGCTGTTCGATCCCATGGCCGACAGCCTGTCACGGTTGACAGTGTTTCTGGGGTTCCTTGTAGCCGGCATTATCCCGCTCTGGATGTTTCTCATTTTTCTGTACCGGGACATATTCGTTTCCGGGCTTCGCATGCGATGCCTCATGAAAGGAATGGTCGTGTCGGCAAGAGTTTCAGGCAAGCTCAAGGCAATTATTCAGGCAATTGCCGGTTTCGGGGTAACAGGACTCCATCTCGTTGACTACTACCAGCCCGGCATGGTCCCCGAAACAATTACGGGAAATCCCCCGGGCTACTATTTCGTGCTGGTTGCAGCGATTTTTACCGCCGGTTCGTTTTTAGACTACTATTACGGCAACAGGCATGTGTGGGGAGATAAAGACGAGCATACGAGCGCATGAGAGTGCGAGCCCACGCTTGAAGAAGACACGGTGAGACGACGAAATCGCCGCCCGACATTCCGGCGATGTCCGGGTCGGGTTACGGCATATTCTTTTGTAACCGAAAAGAGTAATTACTGATAGTAAGGAAAGAAAATTGCGGCCGACTGGACTTGAACCAGCACAGGGTTAACCCCCACTAGGCCCTCAACCTAGCGTGTCTACCAATTCCACCACGACCGCGGACTATCATTAAAAATAGTTTTTGTCGCTCTGTAATGCTGAACTATTATTCGGTTTGTTCAGGCGCGACCGGCTGCTCTTCTTCATGCATTTCCAGCGGTTCCATTTCAGCAGGCTGCTCGCCGCCGGCAGCGGCGGCGCCGCCACCACCCGGCATTTCGCCACCTTCACCACCTTCCCCGGGCGCGATTGGAAGCGCTTCTCCCTGGCCCTGGAGTACCGAGGCAGGAGAATATGACTGCTGGGTTTCAGCCCGTTTCTTGAGCAGCGAAGCCTGTTTTTTTCCTGTTGCCCGGGTCAAAAAGAAAGAAATTATGATACAGAGTATCATAAAGGCCGATGCGAATATCGTGGTACCCCGCGTGAGAATATTGGTAGTATCCTGGGTCCCCAGAAGCTGATTGGCTCCTGAAAGGCCGCCACCGATTGCACCGGAAATTCCTCCTCCTTTGTCCGACTGGATCAAGACCAGAAAACAGAGTATTATGCAGACAAGAATGTAAACAATAATTACAAAACCAAATAACACGATAAACTCTCCTTATCAAGATGGTGACCGGGGTGATGCAGTTGCGGAGCAGTGGAGTGGAAAAATATATAACTGCAGATTTTGTGCCCGCTTTTCTCCCATTGCTCCAGTACTGCTCTACCCCAATTTTCCACTTATTTTTTATTCCGGCTTTACGATACCGGCAAATGCATCAGGCTTCAGCGATGCGCCGCCGATCAAGCCGCCGTCAACATCTCTTTGACTCAACAGTTCTTTTGCATTGCCGGGTTTCATGCTTCCACCGTACTGAATACGAACTGCCTGTGCAGTTTCTTCATTATATAATTCTGAAAGAACTTTTCGCACAAAAACATGCGCTTCATTGGCCTGTTCCGGCGTAGCCGTTTCACCGGTACCGATTGCCCATACCGGTTCATACGCTATTGTGCATTTCAGAAGATGGTCTTCTGAAATACCGGCAAACGCTCCCTGCACCTGCGTTTCGAGTACCTGTTCAACCTTTCCGGCTTTCCGCTCATCAAGAACTTCTCCTATGCAGACAATCGGCAGAAGCCCGGCGGCAAGCGCAGCCCTAATTTTTTTATTCACTGTCTCATCGATCTCACCGAAATACTGACGTTGCTCCGAATGGCCGATAATAACATACTCGACTCCGCAGCCTTTCAGCATGGCGCAACTGACTTTTCCGGTGTATGCGCCCTTCTCTTCCCAATGAACATCCTGCGCGCCAAGTTTGACATTCGAGCCGTTAATTGCTTCTGCGACCATCGGCAGATTTGTATACGGAGGACATACCGCGATATCAACATCGGTAATAGCGCCAACCGTATCTACCACTCCCTTTGCAAGCTCTTTAGCCTCCTGCGGAGTGGTATTCATTTTCCAGTTACCTGCAATAAATATTTTTCGTGCCACAAATATACTCACTTTCTATAGAGATTTGCGGGATTGGAGTAGTGTAGTGTTGGAGTAGTGGGCGAAAAGAAGACATGTGCTTACAGCTTTGTCTCCCAATACTCCATCATTCCACCACTCCATTACCCCATTCTTCTGTTCATTTCTCACTCAATGCCGCTACTCCCGGAAGCGTTTTCCCTTCAAGGAATTCCAGTGAAGCTCCGCCGCCGGTAGAGATATGACTGATTCTCCCGGCAACGCCGGCTTTTTTTGCAGCCGATGCACTGTCACCGCCGCCAATGATTGTTATCGCACCGGTATCAGTGCACTCTGCAAGCACTTCTGCAATCGCATTGGTACCGGCGGCAAAATTATCAAATTCAAAAACGCCCATCGGTCCGTTCCATACAACTGTTTTTGCACCTGCAAGCTCTTTTTTAAAAAGCTCTATGGTTTGCGGCCCGATATCAAGACCCCTCAAATCCGAAGGTATTGCATCGACTGAAACAGTCTGTGACGGTGAATCATTGCTGAATTCAGGCGCAGCAACGCAATCCACCGGAAGCACCATTTTTTCGCCGGCTTTCCCGAGCGTCTCCTTTGCCAGCGCAAGCTTGTCTTCCTCGAGTAATGACTTTCCGATCTCTTTATCCTGCGCCTTGTAAAACGTAAACATCATGCCGCCGCCAACCAGCAGCTTGTCGACTTTGTTCAGAAGATTACTGATTACATCAATTTTGCCGGAGATTTTTGCCCCGCCGAGAATTGCGATAAACGGATGCTCCGGGCTTTCCAGCGCTTTGCCGAGATAATCCAGCTCTTTTTTCATCAGATAGCCCGCGGCGCATTTGTCTATATACTTTGTCACGCCCTGAGTTGATGCATGCGCCCGATGAGCACTGCCAAAGGCGTCATTTACGTATATCTCTCCCGGCTTTGCCAGTTTTTCGGCAAATGAGGCATCATTCTTTTCTTCCTCTTTGTAAAACCTGAGGTTTTCCAGCAGAAGAATGTCGCCGTCATTAAGCGAACTCACCGCAGCTTCAACTTTATCGCCAATGCAATCGTCGATAAAAGAAACCTTGTTTTGAAGGCGTGACGAAAGGTCGTCAGCAACAGGCTTGAGACTGAACTCGGGCTTGCGCTCCCCTTTGGGGCGGCCAAGATGAGACATCAGAATAACCTTCGCGCCCTGTTCACAGAGGTAGTTGATTGTCGACAACGATGCTGCTATGCGCTTGTCATTGGTTATTTTCATGTTGTCATCAAGCGGAACATTAAAATCAACCCGGACAAGTACCTGCTTTCCTTTTACCTGAAGATCTTCTATAAAAAGTTTCTTGCTCATGATGAAAAAACCCTTCGCAGAAAAAATTGGGGAGTAGTGACGGTACCGTTCCGGGTTTTTCCGGCACGATACCTGATCATTTCTGCAGTCTTATTGTACGGTGTCCATGTGAGTAATAAAATCGAGCACCTTGCAGGAATATCCCCATTCATTATCATACCACGACACGATTTTGACAAAGGTATCGTTCAGGGATATCCCGGCGCCGGCATCAAAAATACTCGTGCAGCTTTCGCCGATAAAATCCGATGACACGACCTGATCTTCAGTATATGCCAGTATGCCTTTCATGGGACCGTCGGCCGCGGCTTTCATTGCTTTCTTAACATCATCATAGGATGCCCCTTTATCCAGGCGGCAGGTAAGGTCAACAACAGAAACATCAGCCACCGGAATCCGGAATGCCATGCCGGTGAGCTTGCCGTTGAGATCGGGGATTACCTTGCCCACGGCTTTTGCCGCACCGGTGCTTGCAGGGATAATATTCGCCGAAGCAGCGCGGCCGTCACGCCATTTTTTGCCCGAAGGACCGTCAGCTACTTTCTGAGTAGCGGTCATTGCATGAACAGTGGTCATGAGCCCTTCAACAATACCGAAATTATCATGAAGAACTTTTGCAACCGGCGCAAGACAGTTGGTAGTACACGATGCATTTGAGACAAAATCCATATCGGCTTTGTATGCTTCATGATTGACACCCATAACAAACATGGGAGTATCATCCTTGGACGGCGCCGACATGACAACCCGCTTCGCTCCTGCTGTAATATGTCCCTGAGCTTTTTCTTTTGTCAAAAATACACCGGTTGACTCGACAACATATTCCGCGCCACAGGCTTTCCATCCGATATCAGCTGGATTCTTCTCTGAAAAAACTGCTATTTTTTTGCCGTTGACTGTGATATCTTTCTCACCGGCTGAAGCCTCTCCCTTGAACCGTCCATGCACAGAATCGTACGTAAGAAGATATACCATATATTCGGGGTCGAGGAAAGGATCATTAATGCCTGTAACTTCAATATCATCATGTGCAACTGCAGCTCTGAAAACAAGCCGGCCAATTCTTCCAAAGCCATTAATTCCAATTTTTACTGCCATGAAAATCCTCCACTTCTATAAGGTAATTCGTGTATATATCGCATCAAAACACCAGAATAGTAGACAATAATTGTTAAAATATCTATATTAAAAAGCCGACACCGGCTCTTTCGGGGCAATAAAATAGTTTGGCTGCGAATAAAAGGTCAAGGCATCCGGAAAGGTTGCGGTACTTGTGATGATGGCTGCAAAGAGTACTATATTCAACTTTATGCACTTCGGGAAGCAGAATAATCTGTTTGTTATTGCCGGCCCCTGCGTAATCGAATCCGAGGAGCTTTGCCTGGGAATAGCTGATTCGCTGGCTGAAACGGGCCGGAAGCATGGTATCGATATAATTTTCAAAGCATCATACGATAAAGCAAACAGAACATCGGCTGATTCATTCAGGGGGCCCGGTATACAAAAAGGCCTGGAAATATTGCAGAAAGTAAAAGAAACCAGCGGATTGCCGCTTCTTACCGACATACACTCACCGGAAGAAGCTCACCGGGTTGCTCAGGTTGCGGATATTCTCCAGATACCGGCGTTTCTTTGCAGACAGACAGACCTGCTTGCCGCTGCTTATCGGACAGGAAAACAGATTAATATAAAAAAGGGCCAGTTTATGTCTCCCCGGGAGGCTGGATTTGCCCTTGAAAAAGCCGGCGGAAAAGCGTGGATAACCGAGCGCGGCACCTTTTTCGGCTATAACCGCCTGGTAGTTGACTTTTCCGGGTTCGAGGTGATGAAAAAATTTGATATACCCGTCATTTTCGATGCCACCCACAGCGTGCAGAATCCCGGAGGGGGAAACGGCATATCAACGGGCAACAGGGACTCGGCAATTCCTCTCGCCCGTGCGGCTGTCGCTGCGGGCATTGACGGACTTTTTTTTGAAGTACATCCCGATCCCGTCAAAGCACTGTGCGACGCTGCAAATTCTTTGTATCTCAGCACATTCAAAAAAGAAATTCCACGATTCATCGAACTCAGCACCGTGATAAACAGGTGGGACCGGTAACCTGTTGTTTTAAAAATGCCTGTACTGCACTATGACCCCTGAACATTTCATGAATCTGGCATATCAGGAGGCTCTGAAGGCTTTTGATGAAGGCGAGGTGCCGGTAGGAGCGGTTGTCGAGAAAAACGGCACCGTTCTCGGAAGGGGCTATAACCGCATTGAAAAGCTCGCCGATCCGACCGCCCACGCTGAAATCATAGCTATCGGAGCAGCAGCAAATTCACTGCATAGCTGGCGGCTTGACGGTTGTTCG
>WJKA01000600.1 GCA_014729375.1 Chitinivibrionales bacterium | reverse complement strand
CGGATGATGCGATCGGGAAATCCGTCTTCGATTATTTTCCCGAAGAAAATGCCCGCCGTATCAACGACGACGACGAAGATATTATCAAGCGCGGCAAGGTTTTTGTCGGCATGATCGAAAATCTCGGTGATGAAAAAAATCCATACTGGGTTTCAACCACCAAGGTACCGCTTCGCGACGGCAACAACCGCGTTATCGGCACCTTTGGTATTTCGCGGGATATTACCGAACTGAAAAAGGCCGAAGACGCCATTGAAAAAGAGCGCAACCTTCTTTACACGCTCATAGATAACCTTCCCGACACAGTCTTTTTTAAAGATCGCGAAAGTAAATTTATTATTAATAATAAAGCGCACATGGAACTGCTCGGCGTCGGCAAACAGTCTGAATGCACGGGCAAAAGCGATTTTGATTTTTTCCCCGGTGAACTTGCCGCCCGGTATTTTTCCGACGAGCAGGTTGTGTTGCAGACAGGAAGATCAATTATCGGCAGAGAGGAGCCCAACAGGGCACTTGACGGAAGCGAGCGGTGGCTGTCGACCAATAAAGTGGCCGTTAAAGACAATGACGGCAATATTACCGGCCTGGTCGGCATAAGCAGAGACATTACCGAACACCGGCGCATCGAGCAGACCCTCGAAAAAGAACGAACCCTCCTCCGTACCCTGATCGACAATATGCCCGATTTCATTTTTATCAAGGACAAAGAGAGCCGGTTTGTCATTAACAACAAAGCTCATCTGGGCGTCCTCGGTGCATCGAGTCAGGACGAAGTCCTCGGGAAAACCGATTTCGATATTTTTCCCAGAGAACTTGCTTCCCGGTATTACTCCGATGAGCAGGTAGTGATCCAGACCGGACGGCCGATAATTGACAGAGAGGAGCCCGCAAAAAACAGCACCGGAATAACAACATGGCTCTCGACAACAAAGGTGCCGCTCTACGACCAGAACAACGCTATCACCGGGCTTGTCGGAATCAGCAGGGACATTACCGAACGAAAACATTTTGAAGAAGCGCTTCAGAAAGCAGTCGATGAACGTACCGCCGACCTCAAAGATGCCAATGAACGGCTGGAAATGCGCCTTGCCCAACTCCGCTTCCTCAATACAACATCATACGAACTTGCACAATTTATCCGGCTTAATGAACTCGGCCATGCTGTGGTTAATGCATTTATTTCCCGCCTTGATAATGCAGAGGCAATTTTGTGCATTCGTGGAAAAAAAGGTTTCAAATACCTCAGAGGTTCAAAATTGCTCAGCACTCCCGAATATCGAAAATCCGCCGAAAATGCGCTTGCCCCGTTTCAGAACGCCGAATTGCACAGCCCGTTCAATGCGGAAGACTGGCGGAATGAAGAATACCTCGCACAGCTTAACTGGCCGGACGAAATAACAAACCTCCCCTGTTACCTGGTTGTGCCGTTGCTTGCCGACAACAAAGCGCTTGGCATAATTCAGATTTTCACCAAAAAAAAGATACTGGACCAGTACGACAGCGAAATGCCTGTGCTGACAACGCTTGCAGCCCAGGCCGCAGCATGCATCAGTAATGCAATTCATTACCAGGAACTGGGCGAGCGGGCACGGCTCCAGGGCGAGCTCGATGCCGCGCGATCGATACAACAACGCTTTACCCCACAGGAAAAACCATCAATACCGCATGTTGATATCAAAGGCGTTTACTACCCGGCATATGAAGTCGGCGGTGATTATCTCGACTATTTTCCCACCGACAACGGCGACTGGGTCGTGGTTATCGCCGATGTCTGCGGCAAGGGAATTCCCGCCGCCTTGTTCATGACAATGCTGCGCAGTGCCTTTCGCGCGATCGCAAAAAAAGTCACCTCGGCCAAAACCCTTCTGTGCATGGTGAATGAAGCGATGATGGCCAATCTCGATGATAAATCATTTGTCACTGCACTCTGCTTTATTATCGACAAAGACGGCTCTGAAATGAGCTATGCGCGGGCCGGACACCCCATGCTTCTGAAACTCAGCCCGGATGGCCACACTCCCGAAGTTATCAAGACAAACGGACTTGCCCTTGGGCTACTCGGCGATCCGGAGGCCTTCGCATCTATGATCGATGAAGTCAGGATTACTCTGGACAACGGCAGCCGCTTTCTGATATACACCGATGGTCTTACTGAAGCTACCGACCCGGTCAAAAACAGCTATGGTTCCCAGCGACTTCACAGCCTCCTTTCACAGGACCAGGATTCCTCACCCGACCAGTTGATTGAAAAAATAATGACGGATGTCAGCGAATTTACACAGGACAGTCCGTACCATGACGACCTTACCATCCTGGCCATGAAAGTTGACGAAGAAAGAAACGGCGGCGCATAAACGGCAGGATGCCGGATTGAACACAGTCGGCAAAATATATTTGCATTGAAAAAAACAATATCGTATCTTTTATACAAATAGAGGAACGAAAATGTTTTTTACCCTTCAGTTCACCAGACTCCTTCTGAACATCACCCTGGCAGCAGGGCTTGTGGTGGTTATTGTGCGTTTCAAGAGAGGAGCGGTGCTGTAGCGTTAATTTCGAAAGTTTTCTTAAAGCCCGCTCCTCAAAAGGGAGTGGGCTTTTTTTATTTGAGGTTACCGGTAAAAGAATCCTTGATCCGGCAGTAAAGAAACTGGTATTTTAACACCTCTCTTTCGGCAAACAGAGATACGGGAGATACAAATGCCGAAAGGGAAAGATTTGCGGAGGTACTTGTGAAGAAAAAAGGTGCGGAGATTCTTGTCGACGCTTTGATGAAAGAGAAAGTCAAAGTTAT
>WJKA01000599.1 GCA_014729375.1 Chitinivibrionales bacterium | reverse complement strand
TTGCTCACTCGCCGTCGCGTAGCCACGCTATGGCGGAGCAGGATCAGTTGAATACACCCGGTATTCGCCATCTTCGCGCCTCAACAGGAACGAAAATAGCTCCCTGCAATCACACACGTATTTGAGATACAGTACACTAGAGCATTGCCGTCGGTAAATTCTACCTTGATTGGATAGGGAGTTGCGGCGGTGAGATTGATCCGCTTACCTTTTACCCGTACATTTGGTCCACTTCCTGATCCATTAACGACCAGTTGATCATTCCACACTTTGACTATTCTGCGCAGGTTTGCGCAGAACCGGTGTTCTCCCGAGTAAAACGGTACAATCGATCCGGTCAATCGGACATTTTTCGATGATCCCCAGTTTATGCCCAGGTATGGTTCGGTTTTTGTCTCGGTGGGTGTCCCGCTCAACGCGCTGCGCGCAAAATATTGGACGTGCAGACCGGTGCCGTCACCGATCTGAGGGCCAATTTCATCTATCAGGTCGGGATCGACTATCATTTCATCAGGGAAATCATAATCTTTTCTCAACTTCCCCGGAGTCGGAAAAGGGAAATCATGCATACCACTGTTGCCAGCAATGCTGTAACCGTACGCATAATGCCGCCTTACTGTAACTGAAAAAGTAACTAAAAACCCCTGATTATCTTCTGCTTTTACTCATTACCAGATTACTTTGTGTACACGCACAGTGTTTCCATAAGTTAATTTCACCGCGTACACACCGCGGTTCATACAAGAACCGGGAATTACCACCGGCGACGCTTGCTGCACCGGCGCACGAAAGACGATCCTGCCGAGTGGATCCGCAAGTGTCACAATACCGCTTCTTCCCGCAGGAATACCGACCAGCAGATTCCCCGCCTTTCGTATGATGAGATCTTTGGAAATGCCGGATGAATGCGTCGGCAGATCGACAGTGACGGGAAAATCACCGGTCTCCCGGTCGGTGCCTTCAATGTGATAGCTGTCCCTGACAAGAAAATCATCGATATATCCCGGTGCAATGTCCTCCTGCGGCGAGGTAATAAAAAAGTCGCCGTTCCAGGCAATCTCCGTATGGCCGTCGGGATTGTTTACCGTATCCCACTCACACGCATTATGTGTCAGCAAGAGTGTTTTTTCTTCATAGAAATTAATACCGACAACGTTAGCTCCGTCAATCATATCCCGTCCTTCGGGCGCCCAGCCGGTATACATGCATGCCCACCGGTCCGAATTTGCCGACCAGCCTCCCAGCGTAAGATTTCCTCCGCCGATTACCTGCCAGCGATCCATATATGATCCGTTTCGGTATATCTGATTCATAAGACACGAATCAACCGCCCAGAGGTCCCACATTATGTTGTCGATATTGCCGTTGTTGCCGAATGAAGCATCCTGCTGTGAAGTCCATGTTGTGGTATCCATGGTACGGACAGCGATTCTCGAATGATATCCATTATTATTATTAATAGTATGGATCCCGGAGGGGGCAATTCCGTGCCCGCATCCGCCGGTATGCCCCTGGAAGTTGGTAATTGTCACCGGGTTTCCTCCCGCATCAACAAGACTGTCGGCATTGGGAAGACGAAACAATGCCCCATCGGAACCATAGGCGCCGATAACGATTTTTGCACTGCCGGGCATGATAAACTGGTTCGAGGTCCGTGAAACATCGGCAATATGCTGCGATTCACCGGTTTCCACATTAGCACGATAAATATGGTTGTTGTACTTTGTTGACGTATGCCAGACCCACGGTCCGCGCGGCCACTCTAAAATCATGGTCCAAATCCTGCCGACTCCCCTGTCGCCGTCATCAGGCACCCGGGCAACTTTTTTCACCAGACCGGTCTTGCCGGCCACTCTGGTGACACACACCCACCAGCCGTCACTGAAGCTTTTAAGAAACGCCACATGAGTGCCGTAGGAATTGAACTGAGGGAATCGTGCACTGAGCCGTCCTCCGGCTTTAGCCAAAAATGTCGAATCAACCCATCGATCATTTTCAATATAATGAAGATCGATTCCATTTCCTTTTGAGCCATTGTAGGAAGAAACGCATAACCCGCTGACTGAAAATGAGCTTTTAGCCAGCGCAATCGCCAGAATTCCACAAAAAATGAATACCCGCACTCTCATCACCGTCTCCTTGAAAATAATGATAAAATATCGCAATACAGCACGCAGATTCATACAGACATAATGAAATATATGTATAAAACAACTATCAGCCCACTTGAAAAGAATAAAAAAAATAACGAGCTATTTTGCTCTATTTTGCAAGTAATTGCTGGTGTCGATTGGCTGCGGCAGGATTTTGCACAAAAGGGCTGTTGCTGAACAGAATATCGAATCGGCTGGTGGTGGAGGAAGGGAGTGGCGTCAGGTGTATGGTTGATTTCTGGCGGTAGTCTTGCGCTGAACGATGGTGCCTTTGATAGTGATTACCTTCCCGCGTTTTCCGGGTATCGATGAAAGCGGGCGGAGAATGAAACTGAGCATTTCGTTTACCAGCGCCTGAATATTAAAGCTGTAGGAGGTGATCCGCTCCCGCAACGCAATTACCGAATCGTCAAAGCTCAGCAGGGATATTTCATCGGGTACGGCAATCCTTTTTTTTCGAAGATAGTCCAGTGCAAACATGGCAATCCAGTCGTTGGCACAGACCCAGGCGGTTATGCTCTTGTCTGCAAGCGCCGAATCGAAAAGAGGCAGGCATTGCGAATATAATTCTCCTCTTATCAATGCTACACGCTGGAATTGCTGCAGTGCAGATCCGAGCTGGTCGTTAAACGGATAGGGCATTTGCGCAGTGTCCGCGTCGGTAACCAGCGGATAGTTGAGGTTCCTTTTTTGCCGGGCATTCTCTTCAAATTCCAGACCCCGCCTGAATTTGTCAAATACCAGCGGCACAACGCCGTTTTCATGTCCCGCAGCGTTAAAGATTCCGGTAAGGCCGTCAAGACGGGTCTTGGACCATTGCATGCGGTGAAAGGGAGAGATATAGGCGATTTTCTGATGATGCTGTTCCAGAAGATACCTGGCCACGATCTGCGCGGGGTGAGGAGAGACTGAAACAGCAAAGCGCTGAAAATATGGCGCATTCAAAATCGTTGAACCGATTTCAAAATTGCCCAGCATGTCTAAAACGGCAAGCGGTTTCCGGAAATGGAACAGCGTTGGAATTATCTGGTGAAACGGCTGAAAATCTATTTTCGCTTTGTAAATGTATCCCAGGATATCTTCCTTGTCCCTGATGCTCGTTTCGTTATCGGATGCGACGTCGATCGGTATGACTTCCCCGGCTTCACGGTGAAGGCCGATAATATCGAGTCTGATATTCTGTTTTGCACACTCCTTTTCGAGCAACTGAAAGATTTCTTCATCAAGCCCCTCGGCAAGCGTCATTTTGCCGAAATCATACCCCGGCTCGACCAACACAAAGCTCCCCGAAATTGCTGTGTCTCTTCCTATGGAAGGCACCATATATCCCCTTTTAAATGGCGTAATCACGCCGTCGGCCGCAAGCCCT
Organism: Chitinivibrionales bacterium; assembly: GCA_014729375.1. GTDB lineage: Bacteria > Fibrobacterota > Chitinivibrionia > Chitinivibrionales > WJKA01 > WJKA01. Next base: position 1,419 of record WJKA01000599.1, on the reverse strand, counting down.
GCCAGGGCCTTCTTGAGTGTGGCAAAGGATGTGGAATAGGTGCTTTGGAGCTCTTTATATGACGGAAGCGGTTGGCCGGGTGGAATGACTCCATTGAGAATTTTCGCTTCAAGATCCTGCTTAATTCGCTGCCATAAATGATGAGCGGGATAGGTGCCGGATACAGGAATTGCCGTCTCCGCTCTGTCGGAATATCCGTTTTCCGGGGGCAGGTTGGCATAAATGCCATGCCCCGGGATGCAACTGATCGCTCCAATATGCTTATAATATTTGACTGCTTTACTCATGGTTGTCAATGCAACTTGGGCCTGTTCCGCCATTGCTGCAACCGGCGGCAGTTTCAGGGTATTGTCCTGTATGCTTTGTGAGAGCAAAAGCTTAACAGCCTGTAATGCTTTTTTCAGCGCGGGACTGGTGTTTTGCATCATAAAAAACCTTTTTTAGCAATAGCGCATAATAGTAATTAAATAATATAAATTAATTAACATGGAAAAGTGCAGTTATTTTGCGCATATTATTAACTAATTAAAATTCCCCTTTTGCTGATCCCCCATCGTTGGTATGGCCCTCTCCTTCTTGATACTCTGTAAAATGAGCAGATACAAGGGGAGGGCCCGGTGGGGTAAATTAATGCCATGCCCGAAAAATAGTGGTAACAATTGCAATAATTCCGGAAAATAATAGTATAATAGCGCATAGCAGAAAATTAATATATTTCTATTTCAGGGGTAGATTTTCCAGGCGATATTCCTTATTATACTACCAGGGGCATTGCTGATTTTTTCGCACGAGCACGATTGAAAGAGGCCCGCTCGTTCCTTCCTCCAGGGGTTTGTTCAGCTAATCAGGCAAAAAATAATTGTCGTTTAGTACTCTACTACTGGAGGTTTGCATGCTTCGACCGTTGGTTTCCATTCTGGTAATTTCATCTTTTTCTTTCTCGGCTACCGTGTATGTTTCTCCCGATGGAAACGATTCCGGCGATGGTTCGGAATCTGCGCCGTTTAAAACCCTTCACAAGGCACGGGATGCACTGAGAGAATCGGGCGATGCTCAGAAAAAGGTCATTATCAAGGGTGGCATCTACTTTTTAGACGAAAAGCTTGTCCTTGATGAGCGTGACGGCGGTACTGCCGATAATCCTGTTGTCTGGCAGGGCGCCGACGGCGAATGGCCGGTTATTTACGGCGGTAAACGTATCACCGGATGGGAATTGTGGCAGGGAAATATCTACCGGGCAAAGCTTGCCGACAATGGTATCACCGATTTTGATACGACTATGTGGACACTGTCAGAGAACGGCTATCGCGCAAAGCCGGCGCGCCACCCGAATCGTGATCAAAATCCGCGAGCTGCCTACAGTTCAAGCAATTCCGGGGGTGAAACCGCGTACTACGAGGAAGGCCAGTTCCCGGAACC
>WJKA01000598.1 GCA_014729375.1 Chitinivibrionales bacterium | reverse complement strand
GTATTTCATCCACGGCGCCGTCATTGGGACGGTTTGCTATGCCCGAGCTCCGGTTTATCATATGGAGAATGCTGAGGTTTTTCTTGCGGCGAAGTACAATGTCGACACAGGAAGGCGCCTGTGTGGTAATGGCAAGCTTTCCGGCTATCCTGCGCACAAGTATACCGATAAATTTTCTTACCCTGATATAGTGATTGCGGTCGAAATCTCTGAACAGGTTGAACGGAACAAACGCAACGGTCCCTTTGCCGCGCTTACAGATAGATGCAGCGGGCCAGGGAAGCAGCATTTCATCAATGAGTGGCGTTTTCCCGATCCGCCCGAAGCCCTCAGCAGGTTTCTGTGGTCGTATCATGAGCCAGTGCGCACTGTGGACCGGCATGCTCTTGTCGTGCGTGCTGAGATAAAAGTTTTTACCGTGAAATTTTCGTGCCGGTCTGACACCGAGAAATGAACCGCCAAACCGGTTGTATGCAGCAGGGCCGCTGATTATCGCTTTTCCTCCATCATGAACATATTGCCTGATCCGCTCAACCATTGTATCAGAAAGATCGTCCTGTTCGGGTATCAAAAGCACAGGAAATTCATCAATACGCGGCAGAAGAGCCCATTCGTCAAGAATATCCACGCCGAAATGGTTTTCGAGAAGTGACAATGCAGCTCCGCGTACTGCCTTGATGTCAACTCCCCACATGAGGTTGGCTCCCGGGTGCGCCCGGGCATGGATCTCCGAATGAAGCACTGCTGCCTGGGGAATTGTTGTGGTGTCCTGACAGTATGCTTTTCTCTTTTTGATGAATGATACAACCGGTTTGATATGAGATGTGTGCCACGAGATCATGCGGCCGTCCCTGACCCCGTGACCGTTGTCATAAAGCTGGACCGATCCGCCGAATGCTGCAACGACGGCAGCTTCCTGCTGGATCATCTGGGACGGCTTGGCGGTCCAGGAAACGGTCGTGTCGAGCATTTTGTGCATTTTGTAAAACGTCCAGATCATGATATCCCAGTGCTTTTTACGCGTGGAAATAAAACGTGACTCGCACCGGCAATCATCAAGTCCGAATACCCAGGTGTTGTCGCCGCTGATCCAGTCGGTCGGCACTGACGGCTCACCGGGATGGCGGAGCGTTTGCAGCCAGTTCGAACAGATAACCACTTCAGGTTTATGAGCATGGACAGCAGTGCAATACTTCGAGACATATTCTTCAAAGCTTTCTCGCACAAAATTGATCCAGCGCGGCCAGTCCGGAGAGGATTCATCATGCGGGGCCTCGTTGCAGCCGGTTTTTTGCTTGAAAGCCGAAACACATTTTTTGCAGTAGCAGGGGACAACAGCCCAGAGGTCGCCGTCGATCCAGAATCCATCAATGGCATACCGGTCTATCAGTTCGAGCAGTTGCGGGATCATCAATTTCTCGAGATACGGGCTGCGGGGGCATATCGCCTGCTCGGGCGGGCCTCCGACATTCTGCGCGTTAGGATCTTTCGGTATATCCGCATATGGATTGACAACGCTCCACGAGGGGTGTTTTTTTGTGGCCGCAGCATCCCAGATCCCCGAGTAATGACAGTGAAGCGGCAGGCCCAGGGCGCCGGTCGCTTTCCGCCAGCCTTGCAGTGGGTCCTTTTTCATCTTCGAACTTATCGATGCACCCGGTGTTTTACTGAACCAGCTTGTGTAACCGGGATGGCCCTTGCAGTCTGTCTGTACAAAATCAACGCCCAGACGCTTTATTTGCGGAACAAGCGTTTTAATATCAGTGCACCGGCCCATCTCCGGCTCATTGTGATGAGCATGAAGATCATAATGAAGGCCGACATAGTATTTTTTTCCGTGCCACCGGCTCATTTTTTTTTACCAATTCTCTCTGTCGGGGGTTGTTGTAGAGCACCCCGGGAAATGCTGTCTGATAACGGGGGCAACAATGCGTGATTGCGTGTTGTCATTCTACAGAACATTATCTAAAATAATAAACATAAATGTCTTCGATGCGCCATAAATAATTGCATTTATTATTCTTTTTTTATGAACACTTTTTAAAATCGGCTTGCGTTATTCCGAAATGCATGGTATTTTTGACGAGACTGTCAGAAATCTTTTGCAACAGTCAGAGTATACATATGATTAATCCCAGAGAGGCCCGTGAAAAGGCGGTCCGGAAGGCAAAGTCAGATCTTATACAGGATGCGGCGTGCCGCGTATTTGCCCGGAGGGGATTTCACGAAACCCGGCTTGAAGACATTGCTGCGGAGGCGGGGTTCTCAAAGGCCTCGCTGTATAATTATTATACTGACAAAGAAGAAATATTTTTGTCGCTTGCAGTTCGGGAGTACCGCAGGATAATTGAGGAAATTGACGGTGAGCTTGATGACTCGCGGCCGTTTCTTGACAACATGAAGTCGGTCCTTTTTATTGTATTTACTCATTTCGGTGAGCAATTCGCGCTTATTTTAACCATTTCGAATTTTCAGACCCTGTCACTGCTCCATGCGCAGATGCCCCGGCATGAATCGCTCAAATATGATTTTGAACATGAACTTGGCCAGTTCGGCTCGTGTATTGCTCACTTGATCAGGACTGCAAAAAAACGCGGGGAAATACAAACCTGCCTCGGCAGCGCCACCCTGGCCGGATTTATCGGCGGCCTTATTCAGCGCACACTTGCCGATTGGAGGAGAAACGGTGCTATGGGTGATGTTGAAACGGCTGTAAATGATATTGTTGAATTTATCACGAGCGGAATTTGCGTAGAAAAGGTGTAACAGGTGGTTGCTGTTGTTCGTCTGCATGCCATGCTGATTATTATGTTTCTTTGTGCGGTTGCGGGCTATTCTGCCGAAACTGTCCGTTTGTCTCCATCAAAAGTTATTGAACTTGTCTCGGAAAGAAACGCACAGGTCAAAGCGTCGGAACTTGAAGTGCAGGGCGAAGAATATGCCCGGAAAGGTGCGCTTGCCGCATTGCTTCCGTCATTTTCACTTACCGGATTGTATAACCGTCTTGATGAACCGCCGACTATTTCAGGATTTGACTCAGGGGAGCCGGCAGGGCCGGCAGATACGGCCGACACCCTGATTCTTCCGCCGGAATATGAGCCCTACCGGGAGCTGATCACGTTTTTCGACAGCATATCAGCCACAGAGGCGCAGGAGCAAATGAGTGCACTTTTTGATGCAGGGCCGATCCAGGTTGCTCCGCAAACAACCAGATCGGTCGGTTTTAAAATTTCCCAGCCTTTGTTTACCGGAGGAGCGCTCTGGAACAGGTACCGGGTTGCCGAGTATATGCACGAAGCGCGGCGGTTGCAGCATGAGCGATCGGTGCAGGAAATCAGGTTTCAGGCACTCCGGCTGTTCTGGTATTATGTGCTCGGGCTTGAATCATATCACGCTATTCGGGATGAAAAGCGGTGGCTTCAGGAACTCGTTGATAACCAGACAGTGCTGCTGGAAAACGGCATGATCACCGAGCTTGATCTTCTGCAAACAAAACTTGCTCTGTCACGCAAGCTGATCGATGAGATCAATGTGCAGAATTCCAATCTCCAGGGCCGGGAGCAATTACTTATCTGCCTCGGGCTTGATCCCGCCCTTGGTATCGAAGTCGATACGGCTGAATTATGGCAAAAGCCCCACCGTTTTTTTTATCCCACGCCCGATACCATTGAAGACAGGTTACTTCGCCGATATGATTTGCGTGCACTGGAATATCAGGTGCACTCGCTTGAGCGCCTGAAGAACATCCAGCTTGCCGCGTATGCACCGACGATTGCAGGATTTTACGGCGTTGATTACACCAATCAATACGGTATGGATGAAGATGATTTTGATGATCAGTGGAGTGTCGGCGTATCGCTGAACTGGAACATTTTTGACTGGGGCAAAGCGTGGCGGTCGATGCAGAAATACAGGGTTCAAATGGAAGCTGCGCAGACTGTCCTGGAATTTCAACGGGTGCAGCTCGCTCATGCAATGAAATCTCTGGCACGGACAATCCGGGAAGCGCGGAAAAAAGTGGAAATAGCGCGGGAATCGCAGCAGGTGGCAGAGCGCGCCCTTGAGATCGCCGAAGCGCGGTATGATCAGCAGATTGCAACTAACAGGGATGTGCTTGATGCGCGGAAAGATCTTACCAGAACACGAATGGGATTTGTTGCCGCTAAAATAGAATTAATCCTCGCACTGGAAGAATACAGGATCGGGCCGGTTGACGGTTTTGTCGGCGGAAATCCAGACATTATTAAAAACGTACAGATGCAGAATCCCGGTGAATTCGGAAAAGAAATGAGTGCACAATGAAAAGTAAACTGATAGTTGCTGGAACCATGCTGATACTGACTGGCGGATGTACCCAATCGGGGGAGAACAATGACGGGCATGGTGCTCCGATCAGGATGGGGGTTGGCGTAACGACTGCGGAAATCCGGACACTCTACCGGAAACGTTCGTTTTCAGGCGTACTCGAGGCGCATAAAAAAGCTGATCTGGCACCGATGAAACCGGGGAAAATCAGACGGTTGCCGTTTGCGATCGGGGATTATGTCCGAAAAGGACAGGATCTTGCTGTTATGGATGATGCCGATCTTGTGGCCGCGGTCGCACGGTTCCGCCCGCTCAGGAAACAATACGAGCGTTCGCAAAACCTCTACGCGCAAAAAGCCATTTCAAAGGCGGAATTCGAAAAAATCGAGGCAGAATACCTTGCAATGAAACGGGCGGTTGACAATCTCGAAGAAAACACGACGATCAGGGCGCCGTTTTCCGGCGTGGTAACGGCCCTGGCGGCAGAAGAAGGCGAGGTGTATTCGCCGCAAATGAACGCCATGCCCGGAGCGCCCGGCGGACTGGTCCAGATTGCCCGGCTGGATCCTTTGAAAGTCGATTGCGACCTCGATGAAAAAACAGTATTGAAAGTAAACAAAGGAATGCAGGTTGAGGTGACTGCCGATGTGGTACCGGACACTGTTTTCCATGGGAAAATCCTCTGGGTCAATCCACGGGCAAATCCTGTGAGCCATACGTTCGAAATCCGCTGTAC
>WJKA01000597.1 GCA_014729375.1 Chitinivibrionales bacterium | reverse complement strand
CCCATCGACCGCACGACCCCCATCGCCTCCACGACTCCATCGCCTCCGATAAGTACGAAATTAAATCGTTCTCACGGATTCCCTTTCGACAATCATGCCGTCGATCTCAATCACCTTTCGGCGTCTACCGCCGCGGACCAATCCTGGATTGAGCAGATACTGAAAGATGAGCTGCGCGACCGAGGGCACATTGAAATTATATGAAGCCAACCGCTTGTCAAGAGCAATCGGTGAATCATCAAAAGAGATAAGCGAGAGATCATTGGGCAGGTTTATCCGCTGCTGATGCAGGAATTTCAAGACCATCTCTGCTATACCGTCATTGGCGCAAATCCAGGCGGTAATGGATTTGTCCTGGGCAATCAATTGGAGTTTGGGGACAAGCCGGTTATAAAGAGTATCGAGCAAGCGTTGGCGCTCAAAAAGAGTATTTACGGCATGTTCCATATGCGGGATTGCGAGCGCCTTATTGCTCTCCTTCCATGCGGCAAATGCATGAATAAGCGGCTTGATGTCATAGAACTGTTGCGCCTCCTGGTATACCGCCATCAACTCTTCATATTCAGGCAGCACGGCCTCGGATAAGGCACCCGCCATTTCTGTTTCCGCAAAAACTTTTCTCAATAATGCAAGCCGGTTCACAGACCATCCGGCTTTATGAAAGGGACAAATATAGGCGACGCGCTTATGACCTTTGCTTATGAGAAATCGTGCAACATGGTAAGCTGACTTACCTGTTGCAGAAATGCAGAAAATCTGAAACAGTGGGCTTTTAGATATTATGCCGGGCACGACGAAGCGTTGGTCATGGGTATAAATAGCAACGTTTTTTTTACAGTGCCATAACAGCCGCAGGACCGGATTGAATAACTGCGCATCCAGCTCCTGCCTTGAAGGCAGGCTTTTTCTGATATCCGCTTTAATCTGCGGCCCGATCGCGATAAAGATAAATCCTATAATATCATCGGATGCATCGATTGACCTTTGTTTTCCGGTAGCTGTATCGATCAGGTTCACTGAGCCGTCATTGATATAGGAGGCGTACACTTCCAGCTTGATGCGGCTTTTCGTGCAGATATGCTCCAGTGTCTGTATGAACTGGTTGCCGTCTATGCCGCGCGCTATTGATCGATCTTTCTGCCCCTGGCCGATTACAATAATGCGCAGACCGGACGTTTCGACTCCCGGGCTGAAGGTTTTATATTGTCTGCCATAGGCAACAAGCAATCGTTCATCAGTGCATGAGTCAAGAACTTTTTTCAGCGTGCGGTACGATATGCCATAGCGGCGCTGGAGCTCTTTGAGCGACGGCAATGCCATGTCCCATCCAAAAGCTCCTGCCATAATATCGCTTTTAAGCAGGGTCAGTGCTTTTTGCCAGGTTAGTTGCTTTGGTGGGGGCTGTTTGTGCGAAACAGGAAACGCAGGGACTGCTTCAATAGTATCGCCAAGAATAATCCCCCGGCCCGGCGCTGACCTCAGAATCCCCTTCTCGCGATAATAAGCCAATGCTTTTCGAATGGTTTCCGGCGACAAACCTGCGGAAGCGGCAATCCTGACAATAGTTGGAAGGCGTTTTGAACCATGGTCTTGAGCCGCCTTGATTGCTTTTTCAATAGCTGCGCACGCCAGATTAAATCCCTGTCCTTTTTTTGCCATATTCAATAATATAGCATTTTAACATATTAAAAGTGCACTATTTGCAATGAATATGCCCGTTTCATGCCTGCATTGGTCATTATATTAATAGCCATAAGGCCTTCATACATGAATATCACCGCATAGCGAAAGGGGTTAAAGAAATGAAAAAACTCAGAAATTCAGGGATTAGTGTAACCATCTGCGGCTGTAGGAGGCAAAGCTTGACTATCGTGAATATGCGAAGCTCATGCCCGAGTACGACGACTGGCACTGGCGGCTCAAATTGGGCTTCGAGTTCTAAATCGCAGATAAGCGAAAGGATTCCGATTATGCGCGTTTTCACCTTGCACTGTGTCATGATACTTGGCCTTATCTGCTGCCTGGAGCTGAATGCGCAGCCTCCCTATGATTATACTCTGACTGATCTGAAGAACCATCTGCCCGTACCCGTGCTGGAGAATTCGGATTATATCGACCTTTACTGGAAAGCCTGGGAGCTGTTTGCCGGCCATGTCGTGCATAATCAATATCAGGGCGATTTTGTTGAGTACTATATCGATGAAGCTCACAGCTATTGGGTTTTTCAGTGGGATACGGCATTCATGCTCATGTTTGCCCGTTATGGCTATTTCATGTTTCCTACCATTGTCTCTTTTGATAACTTCTACCGCATGCAGAATCCCGACGGATTTATCTGCCGCCAACTGTTGGAAAAACCCCTTTCGGAGGACCGCCCGCAGGGAACCTGCCGCTATTCTGCAGAAGGCGATCATCAAAGCTCGGTCAATCCTCCGCTTTTTTCATGGGCGGAATGGGATCATTATAAACATACGGGTGATACCGCACGCCTCAGGGATGTCCTGCCGTATCTTGACAAGTTTTTTTATTGGATCAAGAACAACCGGCGATTCAACGATGAGCTCTACTGGAGCACCGGTTATGGCTCCGGTATGGACAATCTGCCTATCGGCTGGAGCAGCCACGGGCATGCGGAAATCCGGGCGGTCTGCCTTACTGCACAGCAGGCATTGAATGCGCTCTATATGAAAAAGATTGCAGACGAAATCGGCGACCAGGCCAGATCGGCCGTTTACGATCAGGAGTATGCATATCACAAAGGCCTCATTGCACGGTTCTGGGATGATCAGGACGGATTCTATTATTATCTTGACCGGAACGGGGAGTTTATCAGAGCAAAGACACTGGGTGGCCTCTGGCCCTTGCTGGCGCTTGCAAGCGAGCCCGCGCAGAACAAAAAGATCGTTGGCCATCTGACCGATCCAAATGAATTCTGGCGTGCACATGTTTTTCCGACGGTCTCGGCCGATTATCCTGAGTATGATCCGGCAGGTGATTACTGGCGCGGAAGTATCTGGGCGCCGACCAATTACATGACCATCAAAGCGCTGCAATACAACGGATATGACAGTCTTGCCCGTGAAGCAAGTATCAACCATCTCGACGCCATGTCTCAGGTACTGAAAAACACCGGTACAATCTGGGAGAATTACGCACCCGATACCATTGCAAAGGGCAGCAAAGCCAGGGAAGATTTCGTCGGATGGTCGGGGCTGGGGCCGATTGCCAATTTAATCGAAAACGTACTCGGCATTGAAGAGCTTGATGCACGGAACAATACACTGACATGGAGAATAGCGCGATTGGATCGGCATGGAATTCAGCGGCTGCGCTTTGGAAATATAACGGTCAATCTGCTCTGTGAACAGCGAAGCGGAGAACAGCAGCCGCCGCACCTCTCAATTGAAACCGATAATCCTGTAACGGTAAAAGCGCTCCATGGAAAAAAAATGGCAATAAGGTCTTTCCCCGCAGGTTCGTATCAATGGACTCCTGATTTTGCAGCAACATTTGCCCGGAATACGCCATGCATAAACAGGCAACCGCACTTGAGGAAAGTTATGCATGCATCATTGCGGAATAATGGTAATTTCGCTATTCGCGCGTTGAAAACAACTGCGGCAATTTATTCTATTCAGGGGAAAAAACTAAGCGAAATTATTCCATCAGATAGTGCTCGTAATAAAACCATCAGTTCTTTTGGTTCTCATGCAAAGGGCATATATGTGCTTTTTAATTAGGGGTTTATTGCTGTATTCATAGTTATTATAGTATAATACTTTTTTTTCATTTATTAAAATATTTTTTGCCTGTTTACATTTATAATTCTCTACATTATTCGCCATACGCATGTTCGTTAAACTTTTTGCCGGGAGGTTATCGTATGACAT
>WJKA01000596.1 GCA_014729375.1 Chitinivibrionales bacterium | reverse complement strand
TTTCTGTACAATAAGGGAATCCCCGACTGCAATTACGGATGCACCCGCGCGGCACAGATAGATTTGCGCGGGATTTTCAAGCGTTTTCACCTGCACGGCACCTTCAGAAACAGATACGACCGTCCCGCCCTTGTCATTTTCCGAACCGACAGCATCAACCTGAAACACCGTTTTGCGTGCTTCACACACTGCATGCGGCGTTGTCACTGCAAACCGTTTCCGCTTTGTAACTTTTTCAAGATCGACCAGCACACAGCCCTGTGACAGATGCAGCTCCTGCATTGTCCGGTCCATTTCGGAGAGTTTCATGCGTGACCCGCCGGCAAATGCAGCAAGCACCTTTTTGTCGATATCCACTACGGCAAGCGACGAACCATCCACATCATACTGTATGTTTTTCGAAAGTACATTTCCCTTTGTCACGACCGCCCTGCCGTCAACCGATGTCTCTTTGTGTCCCGAAACGCTCCCCGAGACCTGCACAAACCGTGCGGAAAAGCCGAAAGGGACCATAGTAAACAACAGCATCAGAACGCCGGCGGTTGCCGCAGCCGGAGAGAATACCCGGAAACTGTCCATAAAATTCCGGAGCACGGAAAGTATTCTGGTCCTGTGCCCCTCATTGCGGGCAGAATGCTCCTTCCCGACCTGCGCCATAACAGACTGCTCGATCCGGTTCCAGTTCAATTCCCGGTCACCCTGAAAACAACCTTCGATAACAGCGTTTATCTCTGCCTGCGGCAATGGATTTATGGCCATATACTATGGTTGCGGAAAAAAGTAAGGAGGTTCCCGGGTATCAGTCACTTTTGCGAATCTATATTCTTTCCCCAGCAGGGAAAAGAAGATATGTCCGGCTTCGCTCCGTTTTTATAATAATCCAACCTCTCCGAGGTTGAAGAAAAGTACCGGATTTACGGTTTTGCTGCTCCAAGGAGCTTTTTGGCTTTGCGGATCTGGCGTTTGACGCTGTTTTTTCCGGTTCCCCCGGCAATATCTCTTCCTGCAAGTGCGCTGTTCCATGTAAGCTTCCGCTTTATGTCTTTGTCGAACCGGGATGAGAACATTTTCAGTTTTTCCAGGGAAATCTCGCTGATATTTACCTTTTTTCGTATACAATGCGAAACAAGATCGCCTGTTATATGATGAGCATCTCTGAACGGTACGCCCTTTGTGGTGAGGTAATCGGCAATATCGGTTGCCAGAAGCAGGGGATCGAGATTTTTGACGGTCCGGTCTTTGTTGATTATTATTGTAGAGAGCACCCGCGAAAAAACCAGCAGCATCATGGCAGTCTGGGAGACGCTGTCAAAAAGTGGCTCTTTGTCTTCCTGAAGGTCTTTATAATATGTAAGGCCGGTCCCTTTAAGGGTCGCGGCAAGGGATGTATAGTTCCCGATGAGTCGTCCGGTTTTTCCACGCAGCAGCTCGAGTGAATCGGGGTTTTTTTTCTGCGGCATCATGCTCGATCCGGTGGACCAGGCATCATCAAGCTCGACATATCCGAATTCTTTTGACGACCATATAATAAGGTCTTCGGCATAGCGGCTGAGAAGGATTCCGATTGCAGAGCATACGGAGAGTGCTTCAAGCACAAAATCCCTGGTCGCCACGGCATCCATGCTGTTGTCGGAGACAGCTGCAAATCCGAGTTTTTTTGCCAGCAGCGCGCGGTCGATTACAAATCCGCTTCCGGCGAGTGCTCCGGAGCCCAGGGGGAGGATATCAGCAGTATTCGCTGCATGAATGCACCTGCTTTTTTCGCGCTCGAGGGCGTAGAAAAGCGAGAGCCAGTAGTGAGCCATGATAACCGGCTGTGCCTGCTGCAAATGCGTGTATCCCGGCATAACAACGTCGACATCGCTTTCCGCGCGGGCAAGTACTACCTTTTGTAAAACTATGATTTCATCGATAATATCCTGCAGGGATTTTTTTGCGTACAAGCGGAGGTCGGTGGCAACCTGATCATTCCGCGATCGTCCGGTATGGATTTTTGCACCTGCGGGCCCGGCTTTTTCGATTACCATCCGCTCGATCGCCATATGGATATCTTCATCACCGGGTTCAAACCTGACAGAGCCTTTTTTGCAGTCCCGCTCGATTGCATTAAGCGCCGATACAATTTTTTTCAATTCTGTTGCGCTCAGGACGCCGCATGCCCTGAGTGCTTCCGCCCACGCCCTGTTGACTTCAATATCCTCCCTGATTAACAGTCTGTCAAACGGGAGGGAGTTGTTGAAAAGCTCCATCAGCCTGTCGGTCGTTTTTGCAAACCGACCGTCCCACATTTTCATACCGCCACCCCCTTTACTTTCATCTGAAGGTTTTTGCGGCCGTTCCACATATTTTCATCCAGGTTGAAAGCCAGCGCAAACACGTCGGCGCCGCGGATATCATCGAGCCGGTTACCAAAATTAAATCCGATAGCATCCATTGCCACCCTGCCGTCGGAAACAAGCATTTTCAAATGCCCGCGGCCGACAATACGCGGTTCATACCGATTGCGCAGGTTTCTGCAAAACAGGACCGGCCGCATGTTACCCGGCCCGTAGGGTTCCATTTTGCTGATACATTCAAGAAATTCCGGCGTAATGTCGGACAGGCCGATTTCTGCATCCGCAGATACGGTCGGCACAAGATCTTCCTCTTTGAGTTTTTTCCTGACTTCGCAATTAAATCGTTCTCTGAATTGAGCGATATTATCTTTTTTTATCACCATTCCTGCCGCGGCCCGGTGTCCGCCGTATTCTTCCAGCAATCCGCTGCATTCCCGGAGTGCGTCCATAAGGTGAAAACCATTGATACTTCTTCCCGATCCCCGTGCAAGTCCGTCGTCACCACAGGAAAAGAGTATTGTCGGGCGGTGGAATTTTTCGACGATTTTCGAGGCGACAATACCGATCACGCCGCAATGCCATCGCTCGTTTCCAGCGACAATACCGAAATCAGTATCGGGATTGCACCGGTTTTCAACCCATGCAACCGCTTCCTGCTCGACACGGCTGTCAAGCGCCTGCCGTTCGGTATTTGCCTCGACAAGCTCCCGTGCGTACAGCCGGGCCAGCGGACGGTCTTCGGTAAGGAGCAGTTCGACACCCCTCCGGGAGTCACCAAGCCTGCCCGCGGCATTGATACACGGGGCAATCATAAAGACAATTCGCGCGGTTGTCAGCGCTTCACCTTCAAGCGAACGAAGTTTGATCAACATCCGCATGCCGAGATTTTTTGAGCGGGGAAGCTGCTCAAGGCCGTGTTTCGTGATAATCCGGTTCTCGCCGATCAACGGGACAATGTCCGCGGCAGTGCCGACCGCGGCCAGGTCCAGGTATTCCATCCACATCTCATCCGATAACGCGCTGGAGCGTACAAGCGCCTGGCACAGTTTCAATGCGACCCCCACGCCGGCAAGGTCCTTGTCCGGATATGCGCAGCCCGGAATTTTGGGGTTAATAACAGCAATCGCCTCGGGAATCCGCTTTTTCGGCTCGTGGTGGTCTGTGACAATCACATCTATGCCCAGCGATTTCGCCAGCAAAATCTCCTCCCCGGCGCTGACACCGCAATCAACCGTGATAATCAGCCCTACCTTTTCACCGGCAAGCCGGCGAATGCCCTCTTCAGACAACCCATACCCCTCAGTCAAACGGTTGGGCAGATAATACGTGCAGTCGGCCCCCCATTTCCGCAACAGTCTGACCAGCATGGCGGTTGACGTCACACCGTCAACATCATAATCTCCATATACCGCGATTTTCTCTTTGCTGCGAAGTGCATTCTGGATCCGTTCAACCGCAGTACGCATTTCCCTGAAAAGAAACGGATCATGCATGCCGTCAATGTCCGGATTAAAAAAACCGGCACAGCGCTCCGGCGTGGTCAGGCCGCGGGTATACAGTATCGATGCGATCGGAGGGGGAACAGAGAGTTCCCGTGCAAGACGGTCTGTTTCATCGTTATCAACCTGTCGGAGAATGATTTTTTCGATTGCGGGAATAAATTTCATTATGAAATACGCGCTCCTGAAGGCAAGGGGGATTCCGGGTTCAGCAGCACCAGCGATTCCCCATCGGTTGCGGCAAGCAGCATTCCTCTGGACTCGACACCCATCAGCTTTGCCGGCTTGAGATTCGCGACGACCACAATCTGCCTGCCGGGCAGTGAATCGGGCTCATACTGTTCGCCGATACCCGCAACGATCTGCCGGGTTTCCGGCCCGATCTCAACCTGCAGTTTGATAAGCTTGCGCGATTTTTTTATGCGTCCGGCCGATTTGATTGTTCCTGTTCGCAAATCTATTCTGCCGAATGTTTCAATATCGACCTCGGGCTTGAGTTCCAGTTGAGAGGCCTCCGGTGCGGCTTCTTTATTTATGGTAAACATCTTTCTGAGTAATTCGACTTCAATGGGCGCGGCGAGCTTTTCCGTTGGATTCAATTTCCTGTTCCTCAAAGAGAAGGCATAGTCGGGCCATGAAAATTCCGTTCCGAACTGTCGCTCCATCTTTGCCACAATATGCGGAACGACTGGCTTGAGAAACACGCCGCAGGCCTTGACAAGGTTTGCACAGGTAACCATCACTTTCGCCGCTGCGTCTTTGTCCTGCTTTATCAGTTCCCAGGGCTTTGAATCTTGGTAATATCTGTTTCCCCGGTTCCCGAGACCATGCACTTTTTCTATGACTTTTCTGTATTCAACCGTTTCATAGGCTGCCCGTATTTCTTCAGCCGCCTGGTGCACCTCCTTTTCAATGGTCTCGTCCCATTCTGCATCGGGAACGGTGCCGTCAAAATACCGGTCGCAAAAAACAAATGTCCTGTGATGAAGATTACCGATATTGTTTGCCAGCGTTGTATTTGCGCGCTTGCAGAACTCTTCACTGCTCAAATCGATATCGCCCGCATGACTTGACAATTTGGATGCATAAAAAAACCGGAGATATTCCGTGGCCTGAGGATGAGTCAGTTTCTGGGCAAAATCACGGGCGAGCACAAACGTACCCCTGGTCTTGGACATCTTCTCGCCCTCGACTGTAAGAAACCCGTGCACAAATATCCGCTTCGGAAGATTGATCTCCGCGCTGTGAAGCATCACCGGCCAGAACAATGCATGAAAATAGACAATGTCCTTGCCGATAAAATGGATAACGTCACAGCCGCTGTCTTCGCCCCAGAATGTTTCTGTCTTTTCGCCGTTGTCCGTGCACCATTTTTCGGTTGAGGAAATATACCCGATCGGCGCATCAAGCCAGACATAGAAAAACTTGTTGTCCGTATTCGGTATCTTGAATCCGAAATAAGGCCCGTCGCGGGAAATACACCACTCTTTAAGCCCCTCTTTGAGCCAGTTGTTAACAAAATTTTTCATATCATCCGAAAGTACTGGTCTGTTGTTGATATAGTCGCGCAGGAAATCCTCCTGTTTGTCAAGCCTAACAAACTTATGAATGGATGTTTTTCTGACCGGCGTCCTGCGGCATATATAGCAGACCGGCTCTACAAGGTCCGCCGAATCGTACGTTGAATTGCACACTTCGCAAACATCACCGTACTGCTCGGGAGCGCCGCATTTCGGGCAGGTGCCGATTACAAAGCGGTCCGGAAGAAACCGTCTGTCGTGCTCACAGTAAAACTGACTGATTTCTTTTTCGACAATAAGTTCCTTTTTGTCGAGCATGGTATAGATATATTCTGCATATTTTCTGTTTTCTTCGGAATTGGTCGAATGAAACACATCAAAGCCGATTGAAAACGCTGCATAGTCGCGGACATGATTTTTCCAGGCCTCTCCGATCAGTTCCTCAGGCGTAATGCCCCGTTTCAGTGCAGTCAATTCGATCGGCGTCCCGTGGGTGTCGTCGGCGCAGACAAAAAGCACCCTGTTTCCGGATAATTTTTGAAAACGGACAAAAATATCGCTCTGGACAGCCTCGACCAGGTGTCCCAGATGGATATCGCCGTTTGCATAGGGAAGTGCCTGTGTTACAAGCAGCGTTTTGCCGGCGGCATTCGATTCGCCGTCATTCCTTGACTTCATCCGTTTTACCTTTCATCAAGACATCAGGTTCGCACCATTCCTCGGAACCATCGTCATACCGCACCCGGCCGAGATTGGTGAAAATATTAATATAGGTAAGGATACCGCTTTTCCGTTTCAATTTGACCGTACTTCCCACGGGCGGGAATTTTTCAAAAATTGAATGATACGTTTCCTCTTCATACCGCAGGCAGCAGAGGAGCCGGCCGCAATTTCCGGAAATCTTGGCCGGGTTGAGTGACAATTGCTGGTCTTTTGCCGACTGAGTTGTTATCTGCTCGAATTCACTGAGAAACGCGCTGCAGCACTGCGTTCTTCCGCAAATACCGTAGCCGCTGATCCGCTTGGCTTCATCACGAACGCCGATCTGCCGGAGCTCGATCCGGGTCTTGTAGACCGATGCAAGATCTTTCACGAGTTCCCTGAAATCGATTCTCTGCGCGGCGGTAAAGTAAAAGGTTATTTTG
>WJKA01000595.1 GCA_014729375.1 Chitinivibrionales bacterium | reverse complement strand
CATTTGAGCTGCTCGGCAGAAGGCCCTATTTTCTGATCCTGACCGATATTGCCATGCCTGAAATGGATGGGTACGAATTTGTTTCAGCCCTGCGGCAGAAAAATATCAATTCCGAGCTTTCATTAATGACGGGTTTCGGCTATAATCCACGGCACACGCTCATAAAAATCAAGCGGGTTGCCCGGTGCGCGCTTTTTTTCAAACCATTTGACAAATACAAGCTTGCCGAAGGAATTCAGAAGTCGTGGATACAATATCACCGCGAATTTCTGGAGGTCGCCTTTTCGGAACATCTGGTGTAATCCGGCTTACTGATCATGAAAAATTCCGATATCATTATCACGGGGGCCCGTGAGCACAACCTGAAAAACATATCGGTCACCATCCCCCGCAACAGCCTGACAGTTATCACCGGGCTTTCCGGTTCCGGAAAATCATCGCTGGCAATCGATACCCTCTATTCTGAGGGCCAGCGGCGCTATGTTGAATCGCTTTCAGCGTACGCACGGCAGTTTCTTGGCCTGATGGAAAAGCCCGATGTCGATTCCATTGAAGGACTTTCTCCGGCGATTTGTATCGAGCAGCGGACTATCAGCCATAATCCCCGGTCAACAGTCGGTACCATAACCGAAATTCATGATTATCTGAGGCTTCTCTTCGCCCGTATCGGTGATCCATTCTGCTATAGCTGCGGTCGTCCCGTAAATCGACAGACCGTGCAGGAAATCACCGATAAAATCATGACCCTGGGCCAGGGCACAAAATTTCAGATCCTGGCGCCGGTTGTTTCAGGACGGAAAGGGGAATACCGCGAACTGTTTAAAAAGCTGCAGAAAGACGGCTATATCCGTGTCCGTGTCGACAGACAGATCAGATTACTCGACGAAGAAATTGTTCTTGACAAAAAGAAGATACATTCAATCGAAGTAATTGTCGATCGGCTTACGTGTAACAATAAAATCCGCAACCGGCTTACCGATTCTCTCGAAACCGCACTCAAGCTCAGTACCACTCATACCGTGCTGATTGATTGTATCGGCGGCGAAGAAATTCTGTTCTCGGAGCTTCTGACCTGCCCACATTGCGATGTAAGCTATGACGAGCTTTCCCCACGGATGTTCTCGTTCAACAGCCCATTCGGAGCGTGCGAAAAGTGCGGAGGGCTCGGTTATCTGATGGAAATCGACCCAGGCCTTGTTGTCCCTGATACATCCATGTCGCTTGTCGGGGGTGCGCTGTATCCCTGGAACGCGACCACCAGCATGGGAAGCTGGAGCCGTCAGATTCTCGACTCCGTATGCGCTCATTTTTCAATTCCCATGAACAAGCCATTCAAGGACCTGTCGCCCCGGCACCGGAAAATTATACTTTACGGTGCGGGCAATGAGCGCGTTCTCATGCGATGGCAATCGCGTTCCCGCGAGGGATACGGTCAATTCAAACGGGAGTTTGAAGGCGTTATTCCCAACCTTGTCCGCCGGTACAAAGAGTCATCTTCCGAAGAGATCCGCCGCTGGATTGAAGGATTCATGACCCGGAAGCCATGTCCTGAATGCACGGGCCACCGTTTGAAAAAGCAGAGTTTATCGGTCAGAATCAACGGAAAAAATATCGGCGAATTGTCGCAGATGCCGATCGGGAAATTGAAAGAATTTTTCAGCGGCGAGCTTAATTTGACAAAAAGCAAATTCCAGATCGGCAAGCAGGTACTTGCCGAAATTAATCAGCGCCTCGATTTTCTGATTAATGTCGGTCTTTCCTACCTCTCCCTGAGCAGGACGGCATCGACCCTTTCCGGAGGAGAGACCCAGCGGATCAGGCTTGCCACGCAAATCGGGTCCCGCCTCACCGGTGTCATTTATATCCTCGACGAACCCAGCATAGGTCTACACCCGCGCGACAACACGCGTTTACTTGACACGCTGCGTTCACTTCGAGACCTGGGAAATACCGTCGTTGTTATTGAGCACGACAAGGAAACGATCCTCGCAGCAGACTACCTTATCGATATCGGTCCGCGGGCCGGTACGCAGGGTGGCGAGGTTGTTGCAGAGGGCACGCCGCAAAGCGTTGCGCAAAACAAATCATCGCTGACCGGTGCGTACCTTTCAGGAAAAAAGAGCATCCCACTCCCCCCTAAACGGCGTACCGGATCGGGAAAAAACATCGTTCTCAGCGACGCAAGGGGACATAACCTGAAAAATATCACTGTAGGTTTCCCGCTCGCAAAGCTTATCTGCGTAACCGGCGTCTCAGGATCGGGCAAAAGCAGCCTTGTGGACCAGACACTGTATCCGGCGCTTGCAAAAGAATTATACCACGCAAAGCTCGCACCGCTTTCCTACAAAAAAATCAGGGGGCTGTCGCTTATTGATAAAGTTATCGATATTGACCAGTCGCCGATCGGACGAACACCGCGGTCGAACCCGGCAACCTATACCAAGCTCTTCGATCCGATACGGAACCTTTTTGCCATGCTTCCCGAAAGTAAATTAAGGGGATATGCACCCGGTAGATTCAGCTTTAATGTTAAAGGCGGCCGGTGCGAGGCATGCCAGGGTGACGGCCTGCTTAAAATTGAAATGCACTTCCTCCCCGACGTGTATGTCGAGTGTGAAACATGTCATGGAAAACGGTACAACAGGGAAACGCTCGAAATTACTTACAAAGGTAAAAATATATCCGATGTCCTTGAGATGACGGTTGATGAAGCTTTGACGTTTTTCGAAAAAATCCCTGCAATAAAAAACAAACTGTCGGTCCTGTCCAGGGTCGGACTGGGATATATCCACCTCGGGCAGCAGGCAACCACGCTTTCAGGCGGTGAAGCGCAGCGTATCAAGCTTGCAGCCGAGCTGTCAAAACGGGCCACCGGCAAAACATTGTATATCCTCGATGAGCCGACTACCGGCCTCCATTTTGAAGATATTGTCATGCTCATGAATGTTATGCATGAACTGGTAGACAAAGGAAACACAATTATCGTGATCGAACACAATCTCGATGTTATAAAATGCGCGGACCACATAATCGAT
>WJKA01000594.1 GCA_014729375.1 Chitinivibrionales bacterium | reverse complement strand
GTGATATCACGTGTGAAATCAAAACCGGCAAAGACCTGATCAATCTGTCACCTCTGGACAAAGTGCATGTTACTGCGCGGGAAAAAAGCCTGCTTTCGGACAAGCTGGCGCAAAAAGCGGCCGGTCAATCGGCCCGGATGATCAAAGCCCTGGCCAGGGCAAAAATGGCACAAACAGGCATTGATTTCAGCGGCGTGGAAGAATATAAAGAGCCGGCTATTTCGGATGTGTTTGATATACCCAGCGTTGAAGGAACCGAGATCGGGGGAGGCGGGGAGGCAGAAGAGACTATTGAAGAAGTGCCTGAGGCGCCTGAGGAAGCTGCTCCTTCTGAAGACGGACCGGGAACAAGCCAGTAGAACAATCCGGTGAACATGGATATTTTTCTGCTGATACCGGCCCATGCATGACAGAAACGGAGTGCAAAAAATATTGCAATGAATCTGCAATATCGATACAATTAGGGGGAATTATACGATACAAAAAAAACGGGCCATCTGCTGAATATCCGGTACGGATCACCGTATGGTAACCGCTTGATATGTATACAAAAAAAATATTATTTAGTATTTATATCAATAATTAATTTATATTTAATCTGATTTGATCGTCAGATCAGCTATGAAGGAGCTTTTATATGCCGGAAATCGGTTCGTACAAAAATGTATTTGATGATCAGAATGAATTCAACAAACTGAATGATCTTATCTTAGGCGCTATCCAGGAGTTTTCCAACTACCGCAAAGGTAACCTTACCTACGGAGAAATAATGTTCGTTATGGAATGCATACTGGATTCCCTGCGCTCATCATCGGAAAAAGATGCGCAACTGACATCAAAGATAAAAGGTATGGAAGAGCCGCTGACTTTTACCACGCTTATGTCGGTTACGTCCCGTCTGGTGGAACGGCTGGTGAAAAAAGGCTTAATTACATCAAGCGATGAGGCCTTTATTCTTCACGGGGAAGAATAGGAATATTGTTCCACTATTTGCAAGGAGGAAAGTGCACCTGTGAGTACGCCCGAAAAAAAAGATGAACATAAAATCAAACTTAAGTTTCCCGGAGACAGCGACTACATTCCTGCGGTACGGAAATTTATTGCGGAAATGCTTCAATCATGCAATTTCAGCCCGAAATTTGCTTACCGGTCGGAGATCATTGTCGATGAAGTGTGCAATAATGCGGTTATGTATGGCTGCAAATCTTCAGAATCGACAATTGAGCTGCATTTCAATATTTTTTCCAACCGCACCGAATTCATTATCAAGGACCCCGGGGGAGAACATGATGATATCGAGCGTTTGCGAAAAGTGGTTGAAAAGCGCGGCGAAGAGACTGCGCTGAAACAACAGAGCAAAAAAGACAAGCTGGGGCTTGAAATCGTACGGATGTTGTCTGAAGAAGTTGATTTTCAAATTGATGAAAATAATTTGACCACCGTTCGTGTGGTACGGAAAAAGGATGATGTTGAAGCTGCGCCGCAGACCGGCTGATTTTTCAGAGGGGAAGATATAGCATAATGGAATCGATGCGAATAGAGATCTGGCAGACCGAAGAAACGCCAAACACCACGGTCCTTCATGTAAAGAACGAGCTTGACTCCTCCAGTGTTGAAAAGCTGAATGAGGTATTTGCCGAAGTATTGGAAAAGTACCCGCGGTATGTTATCGCGGATATGTCTGAGGTCACCTTGTTTTCTTCGGCAGCGCTCGGGCGGTTTATGGGGTTTAAAAAACGCCTTGTCGAAAGTAAAGGCGATCTTGTTCTGGCCGGTCTGACACTGGAAATTAAATCCCAACTGACCTCGCTGGGAGCGTTTAAAATATTCAGGTCATTCGCCAATGTAAGTGCCGCAGTGAATGCATACAAGTGGGAGCGTGAAGGCATTTCTCAGGCATTGACACTCTCTTTCCCACCGGAACTTCATTTTGTACCACCGGTACGTCAGCTTGTCAGCAGGATCGCAAAACAGAAAGGCTACAGCAGCAGAGATTCGTTCAGGATAGAGACCATTGTCGACGAGGTGTGCAACAATGCTGTTGAGCATGGTGACGGCGAGCAGCGGCGGGACGTTGATCTTTTTCTCGGAATCGACCGCGAAAAAGTCGAAATCAAAGTCGTTAACACAAGCAACCCGTCAAAAGTTGAAGTCCTGAAACAGCTTTCAAAGTCAATATCAAAAACAGCAATGCCCGACCTCCAGGACAAGCGCGGAAGGGGCCTGGCACTGATAAAAATGCTTTCGAATAATTTGTCAATAGACTTTTCCGAAAATGGTACAAGCGTCCATGTTACTCGATTTAGAGGGGATTAATATATGGAGTCTCAAATCGATCTCGAATATGAAGATCTGAAAGGCGTGCAAAATGCTAAAGTAGTGAAATTCGTCGGTGATCTGGATGCCACCAATGTCGAATTCGTGCTGGAAAAAGTGTGCAATCTGATGGATGAAGGCTTCATTCATGTCGTTGCCGATTTCAAAAAATTGCGCTACGTAAACAGCACCGGTCTGGGTGTCCTCCTGCACTTCAACAAATCCTCCAAGGAAAAGGGGGGAAGTTTCAAAATTGCCAATGTTAACGAAAATGTGTATGAAATCATTGAAATTATTGGAGCTTCTTCGCTGCTGGATAT
>WJKA01000593.1 GCA_014729375.1 Chitinivibrionales bacterium | reverse complement strand
CTCCAGAGCCGGTTGACACGTCGCCGAAATTCCAACTGTAGCTGAGGGCGTCACCGTCAGGATCCGACGATCCCGCGGCATTGACATTTACCGTCAACGGCTCTTCACCGCTTGTCGGACTTGCGGTAAACGATGCATTCGGGGGATTATTCACCGGGGAAGAGGTCACGGTGATCGATGCGGTCTCCTGATCGCTCCCGCCGTTACCGTCGTTAACACTGAGCGTTACGGTGTAGACGCCCGCGTCCGAATAGGTGTGAGATGTCATCATCCCTGAGCCGCTGGAGCCGTCACCGAAATTCCAACTGTAGCTGAGGGCGTCACCGTCGGGATCGGATGATCCCGAGGCGTCGAAATCGACAACCAGCGGTGCATCGCCCGAAACAGGATTGGCGATGAATGATGCGGTGGGATACTGATTCGAGGGCGAAGTCCCCCCTGTAAGAACATCGGGATCGACTACAGCATAGCCGCATAATGCATTGCCGCTTGGTCCCCGCCCGCCGAAAGTCCATGTCAGATGCAGATTGCCCTCCTGTGGCGCCTGAATCACGGTCGGATAGTCATGCGCCTGGCCGTCATTGATTATCTCAACGCCATCAACCCAGCTCGATCCGTTTTCACTGATTTTCAGCCAGAGGTTTTGCCTGTTGGGTCCCTTATCCACTGCTGCCACATGCCAGCCGTTTGTGCAGGTAACGCAGCAGATCGCCGGATCGGAGGTGACTGATGCGCTCTGCACATTGCCCCATGACTGACCGTAATTGTTCGATGTGGCTTCTCTGGGTCCGCCTTGCGGTCCCCCGCGGCTGAAAATTCTCAAGTTCCGGCAATCGGGCGTTAGTTTAATAAAGGTGGGCTGTATATTGTCCGAAATAACAGTCTGCTTTGTCCAGCTTCCGCCGGTATAGTTTCCTGCGGGTGCTTTTTCAATCACGACCGACCAGCCGTAATTTGAACCGGTTTCACGCGATGAGCCTAAAAGCAGGGAACCGTCCGGCAATTCAATCGGGGGATTTTTTGTCGGCCCGAGCATCCCGCTCGGTAATTGTATTCTTCCCGACCATGTCTGTCCGCCGTCGTTTGACGTACGCACGTATCCGGTCCAGTACCAGGGAGCGCCGCCGGTTTTATAATACAGAAGCAGCGGGCCGTTTGATGGTTGAAACAGTACCGGGTTCCACGATTCTCCCTCGGCCGACAGCGATGTTACTTTTTGCACCGCCGCCCAACTCCCGCCGGGAGTTTTAAAGGTAGAATAGATTTCACAGCCTTCCCCCTCTTCGGGGCCGCCGTACCAGGCGACAACAATATTTCCGTTTGATGCTTCCGCTACCGTGGTGGAATGAAGCATCCCCGTTGATGCGCTTATTGTACCATTGTAAAGAATAGCTTCCTGACGATCATATGCATGAGTAGCGGAAAAAAATAATGGTATGCCACCTGCAACAACCCATGTCAGGAGGCATAAAAGAGCCTTTTTACTGAACATGCAACCTCCAAAAATGTTAATGTTTCTCAGATTAAATCAAGATCATTTTTTGCTAGTGAGTAAAGTTATTTCTGTTGAACACCTCCCTTCAAAACCGGCAGAGCCGGAAAACACAAAATACAAATGCAAAAACACAAATAAATAAAAAAGCAGGCAAATCCCATGGATATATACACGAAAAAGCGCATATTATTCAGACACAGATTCCAATACACATACATAGAACATTGCAGCCAGACCGATACAAACAATTGTTATTCGTGAAATAACAGCCGACAGCAATTGAATGTTTTATGCAGTGCTGGTGCTCCAGCCCGGACAGCTCATTTTCCAATGAATACCTGAATTCCTCTTTGTATTTCATGAGCATTGAGCGCAATTATATATATCCCCCCGGCGGACATGATTCCTTTTGACCCGCTATCCAGGATCAAATTCGGTGAATTGACGGTCAGGGATATGATCTTTCTTCCCGAGAGCGTGAAGATGTTCACCTTGTCCCCGAAGCGGCATTGCCGGGGAAGCACGATCGTTCCTCTACCGGGTATCCGCAATGAAAACCTGCTATTGACAGGCAGGTTACAGCTTGTCTGCCTGTGCCTGTCGGGAACATTTTTGCCCACCGCGCTCAACCCGCTGCTTCCCGGCTGCCCGTCCGCGATAAACTGCTGAATATTTGCCAGCTCCTGTTCGTCAAACATTGAAGAGTGCGCCAGATCGCCGTTGTAATTATCAAGCAGGGCGCCGCTCAATCCTTCAGTATAGGAACCGTCATGCGGAATCGCAAGATCGATCCAGCAGCAAAGTTTATGGAATTCTTCATTGGTGAGCGAAACATTGTTATGACCTGCTTTCAGCATGAGAATCATCTTTGATCGGGCCGAACCTGCATAATACGGCGGGATGAGCGCGGGGGTGGATTCATGCTCGATCCAACTGATATATTTCCCCGGATGGTTCCAGTCGCTGCCGCCGCAATCGGTGAGATTGCAGTATGATGTCAGCCAGGGGCGCAGCGATTCGGTGTAATAGCCATTACATTTATCCGTGCACATGGTCGGGGTGTTTTG
>WJKA01000592.1 GCA_014729375.1 Chitinivibrionales bacterium | reverse complement strand
CATCCTGCATGGCTCCTATTCCTATGTACTTCAGGACCGGAATGGACAAATAGGAAATACGCATTCGGTATCGGCAGGTCTGGATTACAGCGGTGTCGGCCCCGAGCATGCAGCGCTTTCCGAAACCGGCCGTGTGACCTACGATTATGCAACCGACTCCGAAGCTATTTCGGCTTTCAAGATTCTGAGTGAACATGAGGGAATCATTCCCGCGCTCGAGTCTTCACACGCTGGCGCCTATGCAGTCAGGAAAGCCCCGCAAATGCCCCGCAACCGGATAATGGTCATCAATCTATCGGGACGTGGCGATAAAGATATATTTCACGCCGCCGATTACATGGGATTATCGATATGAACCGATACGCGCGCACGTTCAGCGAGCTTGAGAAAAAAGGCGAAAAAGCTTTTATTCCCTTTGCAACAGCGGGCGATCCCGATATCGCCATCAGCGAATCGGTATTCAAGACCTATATCGACGCCGGCGCGGATATTCTTGAAATCGGCTTTCCTTTTTCCGATCCCATTGCCGACGGGCCGGTTAATCAGCGGGCGGCAACCCGCGCAATCCATGCCGGGCTTACTCATGCCTCGTTTTTTGCCTTGATAAAGAAACTGCGCAACTACACCGACATTCCGATCGGTATCCTGATTTACGCCAACTCAGTGCATCATCAGGGATATAATACGTTCTGCAAAAACGCGGCGAATGCCGGTATCGACAGCCTGCTTATAGCCGATATGCCTCCTGAGGAGCAGGGGATTCTTTCGGAACAGGTGAAAAATCACGGCCTGGCCACCGTGCACATTGTCTCCGAGCTGACTCCCGCCCGAAGAATTAAACGCATTTGCAAAGAAATCGATGCGTTTGTTTATGTTGTGAGCCGGCTGGGGCCGACCGGCGACAGTGCAACACTTGCCGGAAACGTTGCCGGCACCCTTTCCCGGCTGAAAAAAGTAACCGACCTTCCACTCTGCGTGGGTTTTGGTTTGTCAACGCCCGATCATGTCAAAGCGGTTTGTGAAGCAGGCGCCGAGGGTGCGATTATAGGAAGTGCGCTGGTGCGCGTTATCGAAAAATTTCAGTCGAATAAGCCGCTGCTCCTCAAAAAACTGGGAACAATGGTCAAGCAATGCAAGAAAGCAACTATCAAATGATACAGCTCGATCTTAACGCTATAGCAGAACACCTGGAAAGCCTTGAAGAAACCATTATTTTCAAACTTATCGACCGGGCACACTGGAGAGCAAACAGCGTTATCTACGAAAAAGGCCGGAGCGGATTTGCCGGAAATTCCGATAAAAGCCTGTTTGAACTCAGGCTTTTATTTCAGGAGCGAATGGATGCCGAGTTCGGCCGTTTCTGCGTGCCGGAAGAGCGTCCGTTCAACAAAAAGCTCCCCACGCCCGGACGCAAAGTATCGATAGATAAAACCGGTCTTCACACAACTGATTATAACTGTATTAATCTCACGTCCGATATTCTCACGGATTATCTGGCACTCGTACCCTGCATCTGCAAAGCAGGTGATGACGGCCAGTATGGTTCAAGTGTCGAGCATGATGTGTACGCTGTTCAGGCTATTGCCAGGAGGGTGCACTACGGAGCGCTTTACGTTGCGGAGAGCAAATACCGGCAAATGCCAGAAAAATTAAAACCGCTCATTAAAGCTGAAGATTTTAACTCGCTGTACACGGCGCTGACGCGCAAAGATGTTGAAGAAGCCATAGTCGCTCGCGTCCGGGAAAAAGTGATCAGCGTACAATCACGAATACGGACCGAAATCCGGCACACGATAACTCCGGAAACAATTGTACGTTTCTATCATAATTGCGTTATTCCAAAAACAAAAAAGGGTGAAGTTCTGTATCTGCTGAACCGTCCGCCGAACTGAGCAATTGCCCGCGGACATATCCACCCGGTACCCTCAGAATAAGGGAGAAATAGATGCTGGAAATCAAGGCGGCCCGTGAAATCCGTGGAACTGTCGAAATGCCGCCGAGTCTGGATCAGTACATTGTATCATCAGTCGCGGCCCTGCTGTCGCAACGAAAAACAACGATCTCTCCGGTCCCGCGGTGCCCCGCATTACAGGAGTGGAACCGTGTCATCGCACCGCAGTGCACCCTCGAACAGCACGGGGACACGACCATAATTAATCCACCGGGCGAAACAGCGGAACGGGTGATCGCCCTGCCTGATTATCATATTCCTTTTCGCGACTTTGTGATTTTCTCACTGCTTGGCACCGGAAAAACCCTTCAACTGCAGTCCGTTCCCGAAAGAAGAATCGAATACTGGTCGGAATGTGCTACGCTGTTCGGCTGCAGACTTGACATTTTTTCCGATGGGCAGACAACCAGTCTCTCGCTTTCGGAAACCGGCAATTTCACGCAGAGCTTTGCCGATATTTCTTTTGACAATCTTTATCCGTTTATCGGCCTTGCTTTTGCACTGAAGAAAAAGATTGATGCCGGTATACCATTTCAATTTACCAGTATTCTCCGGCCTTTGCTTGCAGCGTTCGGCTATGAATGCAGGGTTTCAAGCAATCTGCCGCCGGCAAAACGGGACTCACTGAAGCGGCGTATACGGATGCTCAAAAAAAAGAAGCGGAGCGATGGGCAGATATTGTCTACTGTTGCAATCGATTTTTCGGCAGCACCCGGCAGCGATGTATCAATCAGAACCGGCGGCGATGAATTGCTGTCTGCGCTGTTCCTGGTTGCCAAATCGATTGTACAAAAGGGGTCGTTTATGCTCGACAATGTATCCCTTGCCACCGGAACGGTTCCCCTGCTCGATCTGCAGAAAAAAATGGGTGCGCGGCCGGGCATTCAGGAAACCGGACAAAGCTCATTCGGGCCTGTCGGCATGGTACAATTCCAGAATTTCGACCTTGTAAACCGGAAAATCATCTGCCGTCCTTTCTGTCATTATGCGGACCAGGTGCCTGCAATGGTTGTCGCCGCGGCTTTTGCAGCAGGACAATCGATTTTTCGTGAGCTTGAAGACATGCGCCGCGATGCACCCGACGGTATTGAGCAGATAAATAACTGCCTGCGCCTGCTCGGTGCACGGCTTGGCGAGATGCCCGATGGTATTGTTGTCGATGGCGCCGGTCAGTTCGACGGATTTGATCTGGACAGCGAAATATCTCCGGCTGTAAACGCTGCCTTTGCTGTCGCCGGGCTGAAATGCATGGGGACCACAACCGTTGCCGACACTGCCATACAAAAACGGTGGCCGCGATTCAACGAAATGCTGCAATCGGTCTGCCAATTTCGAAAGTAGCGTTTCACAATGTAATTTATTTGCAATGAACTATAATCACTACTGATAGTAATTTATCCGGGATAAAAGAATGAAACCAGTCAAATCCCTGGGCATTGTAGCATTCAGCAGCAACCGGGAAATCACGTCTCTTCTCGGGATGATTGCCGGCTGGGCCCGCGAACTGAATATCAATCTTTATTATCACCCCTCGGTTAAGGAACTTCCCGAACCGGCTGCCCCCGAGGTTTCCGACGCCGCACTTCTGGACAAAAGCGAAGCCCTGATTTCCATTGGCGGCGACGGCACGTTTCTTTCTGCAGTGCATATGTCGAAGTTTCATGACAAACCGGTTATCGGCATCAATCTCGGCGGCCTTGGATTCCTGACTGATCTGAGCCCTGAAAACCTGAAAAACGATTTACGGAGAATTGCCTGCGGAGAATATTCTGTTGTAACGCGAATGACACTCGATGCTGTGCTGGTGCGTAATAAGAATGAAATCGGCTCATATCATGCACTCAATGATATTTTTATCACGCGATGCGGGAGTGCACGGCTGGTATCTCTGGCTGCATGGCATGGAAACGACTACATAGGCAATTTCCAGGGTGACGGCCTGATTGCAGCGACACCGAGCGGCTCAACTGCATATTCCCTTGCTGCGGGCGGCCCTATTGTCGCGCCGGACCTCGATGTTTTTCTGCTCAACCCTATCTGCCCGCATTCTCTTACTGAGCGCCCGATGATTCTTCCGCCGGATAAACCGATACGGATTACAATTAACAGCACGCGAAAAGACACCATGCTCAGCGCTGACGGACTTGATTCCACCATGCTGCAGGGGGAAGATGAAATTCTCATATCAAAAGGAAAAAAAAGCACGAAAATTGTCCAGCTCTCGAACCGGTCATATTTCGATCTTTTGCGAACAAAGCTCAACTGGGGGCTTAATTATAAACGACGGAGCAGCACTTCAGGTGATTCGTGAACTCCATGTAAAGAACCTTGCGCTTATTCAGGACATAGCCATCGAGTTTGAGTCCGGCTTTTCGATCTTCACCGGTGAAACGGGCGCGGGTAAATCAATTCTAATCGGAGCGATCGGCCTGCTTCTGGGCGACCGCGCGTCAACCGAATCGGTGCGTGCCGGCGCGGAGGAAGCTGAAATCTGCGGTGTGTTCGATCTACCCGGCGCGGCCGGACCGCTTGCAGACCTGTTACATGAAAGCACTATTGCTGTTCCGGAAAACGAGCTCATTATCCGGCGGAAAATTTCCGTTCATGGAAAAAACCGGATTTACATGAACCAGGTCCCGGTCCCGCTTGCACTGCTCAAAATAATCGGAAACCTGCTGATCGACTTTCACAGCCAGCACGAACATCAGTCGCTCCTGCTCCCTGAAACCGCGCCCGCAATCATCGATTCTTTACCCGGAGTAACTGGTGCAAAATCCGAATATACAGATGCGTATTCACGGTACAGCGCGGCAAAGAGCGCTCTGGAAGAGCACGAACGAAAAGCCGCCGCTCTCAAGGAACGGCGCGATATCCTCGAATACCAGTTCAATGAACTCAACTCGCTCGAATTAAAGCCCGATGAAGAACATGAGCTTGAAACCGAATTACAACTGATATCTTCATCAACAGAACGGATTCAGCTTGCAGGCGAAATTCTCGATCTTCTCGGAAGTGACTCCGGGTCAATCGCCAAATCAATCGCCGCGATCCGGAAAAAGCTTCAAAGCATGTCCCGGTTCGACCAGTCCACCGCGCAATGGCTTGATGATATCGACAATGCACAGCGGATTCTTTCGGAGCTGGAAACATACTGCGAATCGTATGGAGACACGGTCCAGTCCGCGGCCGATCCCCGGCGAATGGAATTTATCAACGATCGCATTGCCAGAATCCAGCGATTGAAAAAAAAGTACTCCTGCAGTTCATCCGGTCTGATTGACCGGGCACACGCACTGAAAGCCGACCTCGACTCCCTGGAAAACAGCGACGCAGAATGGTCATCACTCGCCCGACGCCTGGAAACCGCAGAAAAGGAAGCCCGTGACAAAGGTGCCCGGCTGAGCGGAATTCGAAAAAAAACTGCCCGGCAATTCGATAAGCGGATAACCGCACAGATGAATACTCTTGGCTTCAAAGACGGCGAATGGGAAACGGAATGTGCACGAATCGGCCAGCTGACAT
>WJKA01000591.1 GCA_014729375.1 Chitinivibrionales bacterium | reverse complement strand
CTATTATAGTATACGTACTTGCTGAAAAGTATACGAAATTCGGCAGAATATTATTAAAAAATATATATCATGCAGGAAAAATACGCATTTGTCTGGAGAAACGATGTATTTTCGAAAATCATTATTTGTGGTATACACTGAGAAAGGGAATAGTATGAAACATATTGTTTTTTGTCTGATCGGCAGCATGGTATTCCTTGCTGTTTCCTGCGGTGTCGGACAAGGCATGAGTGCACAGGAATGTTTCGAGCAAGGGAAAAACGAACTGGCAGACCAGGACAGAGAGAAAGCATATAGATACTTTCTTGCGGCCGTAAAAAAAGACCCGGAAAAAGCAGAATACGAATGGGCGGCCGCACAGGTAACCTCAAACCAGAATGCAGCATTTCTTCATACAAAAGCAGCATGGGAAAAAGGACTGAAACATGCGGCAGTGCTCCGCGCACTCGCCCGCCTGTCCTTTCATACCCAGAAAGAACAGAAACTTAATTACGTGCTTTCGTTATATAATGAGCTTGACGACACAAGTAAAAGCAGGAATTTGAAAGCATCCCTGTACTATCAATTCGAAGCATACGATTCTGCACTGGCTTTG
Organism: Chitinivibrionales bacterium; assembly: GCA_014729375.1. Taxonomy (GTDB): domain Bacteria; phylum Fibrobacterota; class Chitinivibrionia; order Chitinivibrionales; family WJKA01; genus WJKA01. The sequence goes on along the minus strand of WJKA01000591.1, from coordinate 5,811 downwards.
TGGACCAGGGCTTTTGAAAACAACCAAAGCGCTTCTTTATGCAAAAACATTGCTATTGCACTGAATAAATCGGGACTTGCCGACAGTGCCAGAACTTTTCTGATCAGGTGCCGTAAAAAAAACCTTCTGAATCCGGCCACTACGGTAATGCTCGCATCATTTTATGCATTTAACTATAACTATGATGCTGTCGAAAACCTTTTTACTGAAGCCGGGGAATTGGGGAATTACAACGATATGCTTCAACTGGAGCATGCGGGTTTCCTTATTGCGCAGGAACAGCCACGTCACGCGAAAAAGCTCTTAAAACAGATCAGCGAAGCTGCATCGCATAAAAAGGACCATACAATCAATCTTCGCGCCCGGCTGAGCCTTGCGCTGCTGTACGCAATGGGAAACAGCACCGATTCGATTGTCGCACTCCGGAAAAATATTCCCCGGGAATCACCCTACAGTGAAGGCGAGGAGCTTTATTACAAGGCTTTGCTCTCGATTGCCGCGGACAGCAGCAATCGTCTTGAACTGGTACAAAAAGCACGGGAAAATCTGCCGGGAGATCCCGCAGTGGAGATAGTATATGCGCGGGAAAATGTCCGGGAAAAACAGTATGATGTTGCGATCGAATCCTACCGAAACCTTCCGCAAGTGTTTCTCCGTTCTCCGCGCGTACTTGTCGAATATGCAACTGCATTGTCACTTGCGGGGAAATCCGATGAAGCGCTTGCGGCAGTCAGTTCGATGCATGCAAAAAATGTGTCGACAAAATACTCGCTGACCCTCTTCCGGGACCTGGCATTCCGGAATAAACTACTGGACAAAAGTGCTGCCGCGCAGAAAATCCTGGAATCAAAATACAGTGATGATGTCAATGTCAAATACGGTGGTGCAATGATGGCTCTGAAAGGGGGCAAAATCGACAGCGCACAGGCCCTGTTTACGGAGCTTTCCGTTCAGTATCCTGATGAACCACGATTCGAAACGGCCCGTTTGTCAACATATATTATCAACGAAGACTACGAACAGGCCGTCCGGGAATGCGAAAAAAGCACGGCCCCCCCGGAGATGATTGCACCAGTAGCCGCCCGCGCATATCTCAAGCTGGGCAAGGTCGAAAAAGCTGAGCAATCGTATGAAGCTGCGCTTGCTGAAAATAAAAAACCGGCCCTCATGATTAGCTATGCAAATTTTCTCCTTGCAGCCGATAAGCCGGAAAAAGCCGCTCGACTGTTCCAGAAAATTATCGACACAAATCAGAATGAACTGGAAAAAGACAGCAGCGCAAATGCAGCACTGCTCAACAATTTTGCCTGGTCGCTGGCACATTCACCAGGATTTGATCCGCACACAGCAATTTCCGCGGCCGAAGAAGCGCGCAAGCTTGATCCCGGCAACCTGCATATTCTTGACACTTACGCTACTGTCCTTCTGAAAGCAGAACGCTACCGGAAATGTATTAAGCTCCTGGAAAACAATGAACATACAACCAGAGAACCGCAATTGCTTATTACCCTGGCACAGGCATACGCCAAAAGAAATAAGGCAAACAAAGCAGTCCGTTCCTACCAGGACGCGCTCGCATTTGCCGACACAAGCCGGATTTCGCTGAAACCCTCGCTTACTAAAACAGAAATTAAAACTGCCATTGAAAATTTGATCGGTGAGGATGAATAGCCGGACCAAGCGACCTTACAGAGTAAACGGGATTATTAGCTCCTTGTTGTTTTTCATGACCGCGGCAATAAAGTAGCGCCCCTGTGCCAGTTTCAGCTTTCCAAGATCAACCGGTATCCGGGCTAATGATTCTTCGCGCATGGTTTGTACGGTCATTCCATCGGCTCGCATGATCCTGATTTTTTCAATCGCCGATATATTGCTTTGAATGTAGAGTTTCCTGTTTCTGACAAAAATATCTGGATTGTCCCGGGATGAAACCGGAATTCGTTTCGTACGGGAGTAATAATCGCATTCGGGCTGTAACTCATTGCTCAGCAAAGTAGCGATATGTGCATTGGCCGTATTTGCAAGCCCGTAAAATGATCCCACAGAATCACGTCCGTCCGAATACCCGCCCTCAAGCAATGAAACAAGCCGCCCCTCGCAATATGTATCGGCAATATCCATTGCTTTTCTGGTCAGACAGGAATAGCCTTCACAGGTAAGATCGAAATAGCCCAGGTAATCATTTCTCTTGCTGTCAAATCCCGATGATATCAGTACCAGATCCGGCTGAAATGACTCTGCTGCGGGAATGAGAATGTCGTCATACACCTTGGCAAAATCATCATTAGTCGCCCCGCTGAGCATCTCAGCATTAATATTGAATCCTTCACCATCGCCCTCACCCGTGCGGGACGCGTATCCTGTTCCAGGCCAGGCGGAAGGAATCTGCGTAGAAAAGAAAAGCACGCTTGGATCGCTGTAAAAAGCGGCCTCTGTCCCGTTGCCGTGGTGATAATCCCAGTCGATAATGAGGATTTTCTCGAACTGACAAGCTATCTGGGCATAGCGGGCTGCGATGGCGATGTTGCTGTAAAAGCAAAATCCGTTTTCACCACCGTCATCGCTGTGGGAGTGGTGCCCCGGTGGACGGATTGCGCAGAATGCATTCCGGATGGTCCCGCCGGCAGCGGCCTGTATCGCGCCGAGAACGGCCGAGACAGCTTCCACTGCAACCGGCCCGGTCGTGGGCTTGTCCTGAATCAGGCCATGGTGCCGCTGTGTATGTATCTCGAGAATATACTCCTCCGGCGCAACGCCCTGGTCGAGTTGCACGCAATCGGCAAAAACACCGGTCTCTTCAAGTTTCTGATTGATCCAGAGAAGCCGTTCGGGTGATTCCGGATGTGTTTCAGAGAGAATATGATCCAGAAATACCGGGTCATACACATAGCCGGTCCCCTGAGTGGCGGCTTTTTGACCTGCCCGGCCGGACCAGGCGGGGATCAGCCCGAGCCCGACAATGCCTTTTATTGTCCTGTCAAGAAACAGCCTGCGGCTGAAAGATGATACAGTCATGCAAGCCTCCCATTGTGCAATCACGCGGCCATGAAACCAGCACAAAACAAGGACTTTATGTGCCGGTCCTGTTGTACAGTATATATAATTGATGGATATAAAAAGCGAAAGACCCGGCAGCTAATTGTCTCGTTTGCCCTGAATAAACTCCTCGGTCATCCTCCAGGCTTCATCATCGGAATACTGTACTGGTGGATGTTTTGAGAAATACGATGACGGGGAATAGAGCACGCCGCCCGTCCCTCTGTCAAGAGCAAGCCTGCAGCATCTGATCGAATCGATGGCCACGCCCGCCGAGTTAGGAGAATCTTCCACGGAAAGCCGCAGTTCGAGGTTCATGTCTACATCCCCGAAAAGCTTGCCTTCCATGCGAATAAAACAGACTTTATTATCATTTTGCCAGGGGACATAATCACTGGGACCGACATGAATATCCCGATCCCCCAGGCGGTGTGCGGTGACAGACTGCACGGCTTCTGTTTTGGACTTCTTTTTGGAAACCAGCCGTTCCCTGTTCAGCATATTGAGGAAATCGGTATTGCCGGCAGTGTTGAGCTGATAGGTGTGCGTCAACTTCACACCGCGCTTTTTAAAAAGGTCGGTAAGCATCCGATGGGTGATTGTCGCACCGAGCTGTGCTTTAATATCATCACCGATAATCGGTATGCTTCTCTCTTCAAAGCGACGGGCCCACGCAGGATCGCTGGCAATAAAGACTGGAATGTTATTGATAAAAGCGACACCGGCCTCAAGCGCGCATTCTGCATAAAATCTGACCCCCTCCTCGGAACCAACCGGCAGATAGTTGCACAGGATTTCAGTGCCCGACTCTTTCAGCGCGGTCACCACATCTTTTTTATCAGCCTCACGGTCCTTGCAAGGAAGAAATGTGTAGTCATCATCATACCGGGCCATGTGCTCAGAAAAACCGTCACAAATTTTTCCCATCCGGACGGTGACCCCTGTTTGCGGCATTGAATGGCAAAAAACTTTCGTGCAATTCGGCCGAGAAAATATCGCTTCACTGACATCTTTCCCAACCTTCCGGCTGTCGATATCAAACGCGGCGACTATTTTTATATCACGGGGGCTATATCCACCAATATCCCAGTGCATAAGCCCGATAGCGTCATTTTCCTGTTTATTCTTGTAATACTCTATTCCCTGAAGAAGCGAACTGGCGCAATTACCAATACCGGCAATCGCAATTTTAATATCTGCCATGCATGTAACCTCCCTAATATTGGGCACAATCTGCTTTTCAGCCACCTGAATAAGCAATAATGAAGGCACCAAAAATAAATAATATTAGGGAATTTTAGCAAGAAATTTAAATCAAAAGGGAGCTGTCTCTTATGCAGCTCCCGGTCCTCCTCTGCGCATGGCGGTGCACATGAGAAGAAAAAATCTGGTATGTTCAAGCTGTGCAATGATTTTTCGCCGCTATGAATCCGGTTCCGGCGATTTTCATCAGAACGGGTACGGATTCGCCAGTCTGATAACCCCACGAGCGGTGCCAAACCACATATTTCCTTGACGGTCGCATACCATCTGTGCCACGGAAGATGCGGTGACACCAAGTTTTTTGGGGTCGGACACCCAGTTATCGCCATTGAATTTCACAAGCCCGGTAGGAGACCCGAACCAGACACGCCCCTGCGTGTCAACCATCATACACGAGATATCATCCTTGATCGACATGTAGACTTTCCACTCCTTGCCGTCATAAGAATTGACATCACTTTCCCCGACCGCGGCCCAGACCTTGCCCGTACGACGGTCTATGGCGAGTGCCTTTACATTATTCCAACTCATTTCACGCTTCATGTCATGAATATCCCACGATGCTCCGTCAAACATGCCGATCCCCTTATCGGTACCAATCCACGCACGATTCTTGTTATCAATCGCAATGTCGTTGACACCATCGCCGGGAAGCCCGTTTTTCGAATCGTAATGTGTCCATTTGTTGCCCTGATATAAACACGCGCCTTTCGGTGTTCCAACCCAGAGCTTGTTATGCCGCGCAGGGCAAATTGCAGTAACAGTATTGTCGCAGAGCCCATTCTCCACAGTATGGCTTGTAAACCCCTTTCTCCCTCCTGCAGCAACCCCGTCATTCGTGCCGATCCAGATCACGCCCGTGCAATCGGTCGCCATAGCAGCCACTGATGACGCTGAGATATCGCCCAGCTTGTTGAAAACCTGCATTTTCATGGTGTTCATATAAAGGAGGTTCACTTCCTGCCCGGTCGAATACCAGAGTTCATTGCCGGTTGCGGCAAATGCGACGACCGGTTCTTCGGATGGATACACATTCCATTGCATATCGTTTTCATAGGTAATCGAATCAACCTTGACATCTTTCTGCGCCGGAACAATCGAATAAATCACAACAAGAATTAATGCGCAACGTGCAAGCATAGCTCCTCCTTTGAAAAAGTGTATCCTTTATAAAAATATACAATTTGCGGCATATTCGGGAATGAAAAAATCACGCTCCGGGATATCCGAGCGCAGGAGCGAGTTTTTTATAGGTCCAGTAATTGGCCAGAACCCGTTTAACATATTTTCTTGTTTCGGAAAACCCGATATTCTCCACAAACATATCGAATGTCTGATGTTTGTTTCGTGCCAGCCATTTCTTTGCATTATGCGGTCCCCCGTTGTAGCTTGCCAGTGCAAGGACAATATTCCCGTCAAACTGATCGAGAACTTTTTTAATGTAATAGGCGCCATATTCAATATTTTTTGACGGTGAATAGAGGCTGTCAAGCACAAACGTATCTTTCAAAT
>WJKA01000590.1 GCA_014729375.1 Chitinivibrionales bacterium | reverse complement strand
TAATATAATAATTTGACTATACTGGAGCAAGCAATTTTGCAGAGCTTTCCGGGGATTTCAGTGACTCCGGATTCAAGTCTCATCTTTGTGCGGTTGTTTCGGAGCCTGGAAGCGCTCGTTTTACGCGAAAAGGCAATAGCAGTACCCGGGGCTTCACAGCGAGGAGATTATCAGATGCAGTTCTGGGAGACCGCGCAAAATTTACAATAATTTGAACCTGAAAGGTTCGTACTCCTTACGCAGCAGAACGGAGTGACAACAAATCATAATCGAGTTGGGATTCGGTAACCAATACCGGGGTCCCCACCCTTTCGTCCGGTGGTGGTCGAGGCGAAGCATCCTTCCAGAGTTTGCAGTGACGCAATATTTTTTCAATCACTGGCGGCTCTTCTATAAGTGATACAATCTTCATCGTGCCTCCACATGAAGGGCATTTTAGCGGATCAACCTCAAAAACGTAGCGGACCAATGCCGCCCAGAGCCTGCCCCGGGCTTGAACCGGGGTAAGCCTGCATGATTTGCGATATGAGGTGTCTGGTTCAAGCATGCCTGGTAGAAGTTCAGCTTTCAGTGACTTTTTCTCCTGCATCCCCCGCTTCATATTTGAGTAAAAACCATAGTAACGAATCTGGTGTTCGCCTTTATTGGGAATATGCTGCACAACTTCAGCTAAAAAATCCAGCGGATCGAAAACTTCGAAATTGCGGGGTATACCCTTCAGTAATGTCGCATCGCCGGATTTCAACGAAGACGGTGCGCAAATCCGCTATACCGACGGCTATCTTTTCGGCAGCCCGGTCGTGCGGGTTGGGGCAGGAATCAGGCCGATTAAACTGGCGCTGGAGTATACTCCGCTCCTGGGAATAGTCGATGGCTCCTTTGGTGGGCAGCACCGGCTGGGAGCGATGGTTGACTTTATGATTGGTGGTAAGGTAAAGTAAGGGGCGCACCGTTTCGGGCAAGAGCGTTTCGTCTCGGGCCACGCAAATAATCCAACCTCTCCGAGGTAAAGGAGCCTGAATTTCTCTAATCGGGGCGGTCAATCAGGCCAGGAGGCCTGGGCAGAAAAAAAATATCAAATTTCCTTAATAACCCGGCATTCATAGCCGAAATAATATAAATACCTGTATTTCAGACGGGCCTGATATATCTTAATAAGGCACTACCTCATAAAGAGCGACCGCTATGAAATTATCTCCACTCCTGCAATCTATCTCGCTGCTGGTCATTGCAATGCAGGGGCTCAGCGCATCGTTGAGTTATCCAAAAGATGCCTCCTGTAAGGGCCCTGTCGGTGAGTGCGGGATATGCATAGATAATCATGCAGACCGCCATGATGATGCGCAACAAGAGTGCCACTGCGGATTCTGCAGTACCGAAGCGCCCGAGACCGAAAGCCAGGAACCCACTGCCACCGCTAAGGGCAACACTCGCACTATAACGCTCATGCTGCGCGGCGTGGCCCAGACAATCCCGTTCATATCCCTTTCCCCGGAGCAATCCAACCCGCTTCCGGTGATCAACTCCGATATTCCCAACATACCCCCTCACATCTCCTCTACCATTATCAGAGCCTGAAATTTCCTTTTTTGTAAACTTCTGAACCATAAATATCCGATACCGGCATCAAATGCCGTACAAATGAACAATGTCGCCGCGGGACTGTCGTTCCTGCGTGCATACTACAATTCATTTTTAGAAAAGGACCATACACGGTATGAAAGCCCCATCATTTTTCATTCGCCCATTGCAAATCCTGGCCCTTATGATAATTATGGCGTCTGTTATTGGATGTAACAAAAATGCCGGCGGCATCACGCTGGGTGTCGACATTCCCGCAAATGCTGAAGTTATCGAGCTTGCCTCCATTGTCGAAAATCCTTCATCATATAACGGCAAAAATGTTGTCATGAAAGGGATTATCTCCGGTCAATGTCCCTCACTCTGTGAGTTTTTTTTCAGGGACGGCACTCATAAGGCCACCATTTTCCCCCAGGGATACAAGTTCCCGAAATTGGCAACAGGCAAACCGGTGACTGTTTATGCACAGGTCACCAGCAGTGAAGAAAATGTTGTCTTTTCCGCGCTGGGCGTTCACGTTGAATAGGAGGTGGCCATGACATTTACCAAAGTCGCATTGAGTAACCTGCGGCGCAATCCCGTTCGCAGCGTACTTACCGGTCTGAGTCTTGCGGTTGCAGCAGCGACACTTACTATCGTATTGTCCCTCGACCGCGGATATTCGTCTGCGGTCACCGATGACCTGGTGAAAAAAACCGGTGTGCACATGTATATCACCAAGGAAGGCTGCCCGATCGAGGCGGCATCGGTGATCGCTCAGGGCGGACTCAGTCCGCTCTTTGTCGAAGAGTCGGTGGTCGATCGGGTAAGCGAAATGCCGCAGCTCGCGGCGATCATGCCGTTCAAACTTTTCGCGCTTACAACCGATGATGGTACCCGTACCGACATTTTCATGGGTGTTACCGAAGCGGTCAAGGAGATCAAGCCCGACTTCAGGTTTACAAAAGGAGGATGGTTTACGCATGATTCTTCGGTGATCCTCGGCGCCGAAATGGCCCGGGTGGAAAACCTGGATATCGGCCATATGATGTATTCGGAGCATTTCCGGAAAGAGTTCGAAGTATCCGGTATTCTCGAGCGTAATTACAGCCAGAATGACGGTACTTTTTTCATTCCCCTGCAAACCGCGCAAAAACTTGTCAACAGGGAAGGCAAACTTTCGGCGGTGGCGCTCAAGCTCAAAGATGTCGGCAGTATGGATGCCAGCCGTAACCAGATCCGGGCGATGATGCCCGCCGATTATTATGTCATCGGGTCCAAAGAACTCAGTGACGGTATCCTTCAGTTTTTCAGTTCAACCAAGGTGATGATGTACGTGATGGTGACTGTTGCGTTCATTATCTCGGTATTCGGTATCGTGAATACCATGCTCATGGCGGTGCTTGAACGACGGAAAGAGATCGCCTACCTGAAATGTGTCGGTGCGGGCAAAGGCGATCTTTTGCGGCTCATATCGCTCGAAACACTTGCCATTGCGTTTATTGGCAGTGCCCTCGGGACTGTCCTGGGTATATCGCTGAGTCCTGCGTTCGGCAATGTCATGCGCCGTTTTATGGCTGCCTATATGCCGTCGGGATCGATAGCACAGCCCGATGCCGGCATCGCTACACTGGCTTTCGCAGTCTGTACACTGGTAGGATTCGGCTGTTCACTGTATCCGGCACTCCGCGCCGCGCGCATTGTGCCGATGGAGGTATTGCGTAATGAATAATGGAAAAATTATCAAACTCGAGCACGTATCAAAACACTATCATCGAGGGTCCGAAACGGTCCATGCACTGCAGGATGTTTCACTCGATGTTACTACCGGGGAATACCTTGCGATTGCCGGCCACTCCGGTTCGGGCAAAACCATGCTTCTTAACATGATCGGTTGTCTCGACCGCCCGACACGGGGGACCATTGCAGTTGATGGCTGCGAAATTCAGCAAGCCCCCGAAAGGGAGCTCAACAGGCTGCGTCAGAGCGCGATCGGATTTGTGTTTCAGCAGTTTTTTCTTATCCCGACGCTTACTGTTATCGAAAACACACAACTTCCGGCGCTCTTTGCCGGAAAAAAAGCGGAACAACGGGCGTTGGAGCTCCTGGAGATGGTAGGGCTTGGCAAACGCAAGCACCATCTTCCCGGCCAGCTTTCGGGCGGTGAAATGCAGCGGGTGGCGATTGCACGCAGTCTTATCAATTCGCCGTCGATCCTTTTAGCCGACGAACCGACCGGAAACCTTGACTCACGCAATGCTGCCACAATTATCGATTTGTTCGAGACGCTCAACAACGACGGGATGACAGTCGTGCTCGTGACACATAATCTCGATCTTGTCAAACGATGCAACAGGACGGTGCATATTGAAGACGGCATGGTCCAGGCT
>WJKA01000589.1 GCA_014729375.1 Chitinivibrionales bacterium | reverse complement strand
CTACAATCGCCGCGTATCCATCCGCAGGCTGTTCGGCGCGGAGCGCCTCACAACCAGCGGATTCAGCAGTCTCGGCCTGCTGCAAACTCCGTTTGCTTCCGGCCTCGCTCCTGATCCGCGGCGATTAGCAGAAAAAGAGGAGTTTATGATGATGCCCAAAGAGGCGTCCCATACAATAAAAAGCACCAACTATAAATCGCCCAAAACAATACTTGGTTTTTTTGCTATTGTGGTAGGGATAGTGATTACTGGTGGTTCGGCGGTAATAGGGCTGCTTTCAAGGGTAGATTCACTGCACTCATACATTCCATGGGTGCTGTTTTTTGCTGCATTTATTGTGGTTGCAGTTTTAGTTGGAATATTCGTTACTGCCTGGAAAGATCCCACTGTTCTTATGCTGGGTCAAATATCCGGGCAAGATTACATTGAGAACAAAAAGCTAACGCTCGGTGATAGCAGTTCCGGAGAATACTTTGAAGTTCACTCAAATGAACTCAGGTCAACCTTCTCAAATAAGGAAGCATTGGATGCTCCCAAAAATGAGGAGGGATCAGAATGAGCGATAACTGGTATGTAGTCCTGCTAGACCGGGCAGGCAATGAAGAGCGAGAGATAGTTCATTCTGCGATCAAAGAGCATGCAAATGGATGGTGGCATCGTCACGAAAATACTTGGATTGTAGGTGGGCTGACATCCGCTAAATGGAGAGACGTAGTCAAGGAGGCAATGTTTTCCGGCCCATCAAGTGTTTTAGTGCTAGCACTTCCGAGAGAAGAAGCAAAGCGCTACTGGTCGTATTATGGCCCAAAATCGAAAGAACGTTGCAAGTGGCTACATGACAATATCAAGTGAAGCTGCTAACAAAGCATTGCACCGGACAAGCCGCTGAATGCGGCGTTATATGAATATGAAAAAATATATTTTAACCATATTTTTATTGCTTTCTCCATTACCATCTTTAGCAAACAATAAAAATTGTGATTCATTGGCTAAGGTTGTAATGGAAGGATTATTGAAAAACACTTTAACAGTTGAACAATATGAAAAAGCAAAAGGAATATGCACTAAACAAGCTTTAAACGGAATAGCTGAAGCCCAGTACCATCTTGGCGGCCTAAATACCGTGCATATTGGAAACGTTTATCCAAATGACGCTGAGATGTGGAAATGGATAAATATTTCAGCAGAAAATGGTTATGCAAAAGCTCAGAGCTTCCTTGGAAGATCTTTCGAAAACGAGAAAAACTATTTACGTAAAAAAGACATAGGGCTAGCGATAAAATGGCATACTTTGGCTGCTGAACAACGCGATATTGCATCAATGGTAAGGCTAGAAGAAATATACAGAACTGGTTTACACGGCGTAAAAGCGGATGTTGAGCTGGCAGATTATTGGGCTATGCAGATAGAAAAATGAATAAAAACAATATATAACAAATCGTTTCTACGGAAGCCGCAAAAAACGCGGCTCCCGCAGAACTCAACGTTGTGGCCGGGCGCTCCGCGCCCGGCTACAATCGCCGCGTATCCATCCGCAGGCTGTTCGGCGCGGAGCGCCTCACAACCAGCGGATTCAACGGTCAGCCGGCCATGCGAGCAAGCTCGCCTGTCCGTCTGCCGCTGATCCGCGGCGATTAGAAGCTGCACAGCTATTGATATGAATATTACATACCCAGACCTTGAATGGTACACTTCAGTTAGCAGGCAAAGGAATATTCTACTTCGATGTCCTTATGCTAACCTTTACCGATGCCCGAGATATTATCAAAGTTATGCCTTGCTTGGTGAAGCTGGAATTACCACCAAAATCGACCCCGACGATGATGATGATCTACAAGCGATGTGGGAAAATACTGAATATTGGCCGAAAATTGGTGAGCATGCAACCTCAATCGCAGGTCCAGAAAATCAGACCAAGCATTTTTCCAAATTTTGCCCAGAAGTTTCTTATGAAGTATTCGGGCTTTTCGTCTCGGCACTATATAAATATGCAGACGAAATAGATAGAGGAAACGTTGAAAAATTGTTATCAAATTTAGGCAGATCATTCGCAAAAGATTGGCGTTGGGAATGGGCTTACGTGCATCCAATGCATTACAGTGAATGCAATCTCTATTCAGTTCTCCACGGGAAAGTGCATAGCACTAATGGAGGGGCAATGTTAAAACAATTTATGAAAGATACCGTAAGACTCCAAAAGCAAGACGGGAAAGAGTTTACAGAAATAAAAGCTTCTGTTCAATCCAAAGTAATCCTTATAGATGATGTTTCACTACCAATTGAACCTCATGATAAAATCTTTAGAAAACTTCCAAGTGGCGTTGAAGAAGTTTACGTGGTGGATGATCCAGGTTATCAAGCAGGGATAGCTTCTATTAAACCACATTATCAAATTAAAGCCCATAGAGAAGGAACTCAGCAGCAAAAAGCAATCCCAAAAACAATTACTTATAATATAAGTGGGTCAAATGCGCGAGTAAATATAAACTCTCAAGATTATTCCCATAATATAACAAATGCTTCTACTGCTGAAATTTTTAAGGAATTCAAAGATTTTTTAGTGGAAAATATAAGCGAACAAGAAGAACGACATACCCTATTAGCAAAAGTGGAAGATTTAGAAAAGGCAGTTGGCTCTGAGAGTTTCAGTGATAGATATAAAGATTTTATTATGACTGCGGCAAATCATATGGCTATTATTGCTCCGTTTATACCTGCGCTTACCCAATTCCTTAAATGAAAATCTTCTAACCCGCTGCTTCAGGGGACGGCGGAAAAGCTTGTCGCCGCTGATGAGCAGTTCAAAAATTCGCAAGAAAATTGATTGGAATGTGATTTCAACATTAATTCCCAATGAACAACAAAAAAGCTTTGGAAATTGCAGAAGCCATTGAGGACCAATTTGAATCAGAAACCCGAAGCAAGGCTGTGCTTAAATCCCTGATCAAAGCGCTGCTAAACGCAGGCAGCATTGCCTCCATCGGATCCTTTCATCTTTCCTGCATAGGCGGGAAATAGTTTAAATCATAAGGATTGCAGCTATGTGCAACCATGTATATAAAAGCGAATTCCGAGGGCTCCCCAAAGCCATAGGGAAATATTGCCCCTATCCGGAGATCTTTGAACAAATAAAACCCGGCAATGGTATCCATCGGGGATTGCCATTGGACAAAAACGGAATCTGCATTTTCCACAGCCCGGATATTGAGTGGAAGCGGCAGAATAAATTCAGTGAGTATCTCGTAACTCTTTTGCACCTGCTGGATAGCGACGATTTCTATGATTTTTCAGAAATTATATTTGTCGGAAATGAGGTCAGAAAAAAACCGAAACCGGAGCATCTATCCCTGCGCTTTTCAGGGATGACCTTTAAAAAACAGGCATATTTCACAGGATCTATTTTTCAGGATGCTTTAGAATTGGAAGATGTTCATTTCAAAGGCGGTGCGAATTTTGATCAAACCATTCTTAACCATGATCTGATAGTCAAAAATACCATTTTCCAAGGCCTTAGCTTTGCCAAATCCGAGCTAAACAGGAGGGTCCTGTTCTCCGGAACTGATTTCCATACATACGGGCTGTTTCACAAAACAAAATTTACAGGATTCAAAAATGCCGGCAACGGTTATGTTATCAAATTTGAGAATGCAAGATTCCATTTTCTTGCGGATTTCTCCGAGGCCGTATTCACGCCTGTAGGAAACCAATCCGTTGCTAGTTTTGTAAATGTTGAATTCAAAGATGTGGCTGATTTTAAAAAAGCCCGATTCCACAACCAGGTCTTGTTTAAAGAAACCACCTTCTCATATATCACTGAATTCATAGACACCCAGTTTGACCTCTCTGATTCTTCAATAAGATACGGTGGAGACGTGGCAGTTGACTTCAACCGGATTCAACTGAGGTCTGGAAAGGCATTTCTTGCTTTCAGAAGCACCGACCCTAAAAATAAAATGTTCAACCATGATGTGAACATGAGTTTCGAAGAAGATCTTGAGGGTGTCATATATCTTGAAAACGTTAATTTCAATAATTTCACCCCGGACTCCAGGGAACGGCTCATCACTCTCTCCAGGTCTGGGAAAGTGGAAATCGGACCTGGGTGCATCAAATATCGGTTCCAGACAGAAATCAAAAGCATATCTATCAACCAGGACAATTCACCTCTCATCCTTGAGCTCTGTCAAACATTCACTAATTATTTTTCAGCCAGTAACGGCCTTAGTTTAGGGTTTGAAATCGTTGAACGAAGTAAAACAAAGGTGAGTTTCTTTTATTTTACAGATGAAAATATTTCAAAAAAAGAGTTTCATGAAAGATTAGCCGCAACAGAACAGCATCTATGGAACCTGCTTTCTATAACCCCTAATGAAGAATCCCTCGCACTCAATTATACGGATAATGAAGCCCTGTCAACCGAAGAGCAAAGCAGACTGATCAATGTATTTGACGGTGTCTCCGCTTTGATCGGTACATTTTTCAGGGTCGGTGCACGGATTGCTTTAGGAACTTGGAAACCAAAGGATACAAAAGCTTTGTTAAACGCAATCAATTTCCATGACAGGAACCTGAATGATTTTGCTTCAAATCTCCATAAGGTACTTGTGGATAAATATACTGGAAAAACACTTTTAGCTATTAATTTCCGGCAAAACAAACACCTGCCGCCTATTGCCAACATTACCTACAACCTGACGGGGAATAATGCCAGGGTATATAACGAATCTGTCGACAATTCAGTGAACATAAAAAATTCAGATTGAAATATTCGGTCAAAGCACTAAAGTCAAGCTGTAATTCCGGGAACATGACACTTAATTCCAACAATTCAAATGCTACGGACAAGCCGCAGATTGAGGTCGTTAGAATTCGAAGCTATTAAATCCATTTGGAAAGATTTCTGACGGATTTATTG
>WJKA01000588.1 GCA_014729375.1 Chitinivibrionales bacterium | reverse complement strand
ATTTACACCATAATAGCCCTGTACCTCAAGCTGGGTGAACAGAAAAAAGCCAATTCATATATCGGCGTTTTTACCAACTTGAAAAACGACCGCAAAAACGAAATGCGGGACAATCCCCGGCTTACAACCCAGACAATTGACAAGTGGTCTGATAAAGCAAAGCGGCTCTGGGAAGACCGAGATGAAGAAGACCTGTTTCAGGATGAATAGCTGCACAAATGTATTTTAAGTTTTATGTCTTTGTGCTTTAAATCCATATGGCTGGTTCCGGCGATTGCCGCTTTCTGTTTTGCTGAGACAGCTACGCAAAAGGAATCCATTGCAGTCCTCTCGCTGAAAAACACCTCCGGTGTTTCTGAAGGCGAGGCTGAAGTCATCTCCGACCGCCTTCGCAACGAATTATTCAAGACCGGCAAAGTTGAGGTTATGGAGCGTGAGCAGATGCAGGAAGTACTCAAGGAACAGGGTTTCCA
This sequence comes from Chitinivibrionales bacterium, assembly GCA_014729375.1. Classification (GTDB taxonomy): domain Bacteria; phylum Fibrobacterota; class Chitinivibrionia; order Chitinivibrionales; family WJKA01; genus WJKA01. Next base: position 9,111 of record WJKA01000588.1, on the reverse strand, counting down.
GCAGTCCGGCGCGTGCAGTGATAAAGGATGTATGGTTGAGCTGGGCAATGTTCTGGGTGTGCAGAATATTATCACCGGCTCTATCGGCAAGCTGGGCAGTATGTTCTTGATTAATGTTCGTGCTGTAAGCGTCCGTACCGGAAAAATTACTAAAGTAGTTTCTCAGGATATTAAAGGGAGTATTGAAACCCTGGTGCATGTACTTCCTTCAATTGCCGCCCGGCTTGTCGGCCTTGAACCGGTCGCCTCTCCCTCGGCCAAAAATCCCCCGCAGCAGCCATCGAATCCGTCACCGGCAAAACATGCGGGCATTCCTGTAACGCCAGACGCAAAAATATTCCTTGAAGTTCTTCCTTTGACAAAAAGCCAGGTCCTCTATGATATCAGCCATGATGAAATGATTGAGGCAAACAAAAAAATTCTTGAGGGCTTGCAGGAGATATTTAATGCAGGGGTATCCTTATGCCCGAAAAACAAACTTCCATCCATTGCCAAACAAACTGCGCTTATTATCCGGATGGAACTTGAATCGTACAAAACAGAAGAAGCCCGGTTAAGCCAGCGAAAGGCCATAATTGTTCTTCGCCTTGATTTTTACAGAGGAATTTCCGGTGCGAAGCCGGTTTTTTCCGCTCGGTTCAAAGAAACCGGCGAACGTCACTGGGACGCCGATAACCAGATGGTGTATGCATTTGAAGCGGTGGGTGAAGCTATTGAAGACAAACTCGGCAGGCATTCGTTTACCAGGCAAATCAACAAACAGGTACGCTGACTTACAATGAAAAAAGTTACTATTGATGAAATTGAATTGATACTTTCCAATGCGACCGACGTTCCTGTTCAGTGGGTTGGCCAGGCAGAGGCGCTCCGGCAGCTTCTTGCATGCTGGATTACGGTCGATCCGCGCGACCTTCCCCTGACCCCGCGCATAATCGGATATCCGGGCACCGGCAAGACCACGCTCGGCATTGCCGCCGCACGGGAACGCCGGCAGGATGTCTATATCATGCAATGCACCTCCGACACCCGTCCCGAAGACCTTCTGGTGACACCTGTGCTGTCTGAAAAAGGAAAGATATCTTATCATGCAAGCCCGCTTCTGTCCGCTGCAATTTCCGGCGGAATAGCGATACTTGACGAAGGCAACCGGATGTCTGAAAAATCATGGGCATCGCTTGCCGGACTTTTTGATAACCGTCGCATGGTCGAATCAGTCGTTGCCGGAATTGTTATCAATGCCCATAAAGAATTCCGCGCCGCGGTAACCATGAATGAAGACTCTTCAACATTCGAAATTCCCGATTATATCATGTCACGTCTTCAGCCGGGAATTGAGCCGGGATTTCCGTCACGTGAAGATGAATTGAAAATCCTCGAGTATAATCTTCCGTTCAGCGCTGAGGAAGTACTTGATCTCTGTGTCAATTTCCTTCAAAAAGCACACGGCCTGGACCTCCCCTATTCAATTCGTGACGGCATCAATGCAATCAGGTACACACTCAAGCAGCGGGAGACCAGCCCCGATGCAGATACCGGAGCGCTGTTTGAAAATGCTTTGCAGCAGATCCTCGGCAAAGAAGCGCTTGATCTGGACAGTCTTGCGGCAAAGCGCAAGGCATCGGGGGACACACTTCCGGGCATGGGCCTGGGTGATTTCTTTTTCCCCGACAACGACGACCTCAATCCCGATAATCCCGGCATTACGTAATGTTCAGGCTTTCTTCGTCGATCACCCTGATACCCGCGCTTCACGGCAGCCTGTATTACTCACAATATGTCAGAGACCTGTGCTCGGAAAAATCGTTTGACTGCATTGCAGTCGACATCCCCTCGGTATTTGATGATAATCTTCCTGAATCTGTCGATGCACTTCCCTTGATTTCCGCACTAATTGCCACGCGACCGTCCGATCCCGTTTGTTATGTTCCTGTTGATCCCTGTGATGCATTTATTGAAGGCATTCGCCAAAGCAGGCAGCGGCATATTCGCGGGTGCTGTATCGGTTCTCCGATCCTGGGACGTCCCGCTCCCCTCCCGCTTATTCCCGATCCGCACGCCAGTGAAATCATGGGAATTGACGCATACACTGCTTTGTGCCTTGAGACAATCGATCGTGCAGGAGATTTTTCGCATGAAGACGCTGCCTGCCGCTCAATCGCCTGCCGTCTTCACGACCTCGAAGCGACATACGCCGCCATTCTGGCTGTTGTACATTTCCGTCATACAACCGGGGTAATTCGTCATTTCAAACAGGAATATTCCTATAATTATTCGCTGCCGGAGCCGACCTCCTGCCGGATCATGCGCGAATATATCAATCCCGACCACCTGTACTTCGCCCTCAGTGAACTTCCCTTCATTGCCGGCAAATTCGAAAAAGAACGGCAGAATCCTTTCGCGTCACGAATCGGAGTTATAGAGACAATCAAGGACCTTTTCAGAGAAACGCGCGATGATTATTACTCGGATAAAAATACGATTACAGAGCTCTCGCCCACCCGTATTGACCGCGCACTTACCTATTTGCGCAATTTAACGGTTATGACGGACATGCTGATGCCCTCACTGTTTGATATTGTCACAGCGGCAAAAGGCGTCGGAGGAAATTCGTATGCTGTAAAAATCCTTAAAAATGCAAAGTATTATCCGTTTTTGCCGATCGAGCAGCCGGGGAAACAGCTTGATGTCGGTATCGACCGGCTGGTCCTTCCCGAAGACGGTTCCGTGCATGATGCGGTAAATCTTTTCAAAGACCTTCCCGTAACCTGGCAGCGACTGAATATCAAGCCTGATCCATCCGGGCCCCAGAAAAAGAAATACCGGTTCCGGTGGAATCCCGCCGGAATATGCTCGCATGTACCCGAGGACCGCAAGATCGAGGAATTCAACGCACACCTTCGCAATAAAGCACAGCGGGTGCTTACCGAAGACCTTGTCCGGTCGGAAAAATTCGTAGCATCCGTAAAAGACGGGATCGACTTCAGAGAAACACTCCGCAACTGGCATACGGGAGACATTTACATTAAAGAAGTCCCGCCGTCACGCGGCAACCTCGATACGGTTATTATCATTTTCGATTCCGGGAATGATGATCGCTATCCGCACCGGGCAACCTGGTACGCGGAGCACGACCAGGAATCGACCCTGACTTTTTTTGCCACCAATCCTTTTGATGATGTTATCGGGCCGGGGATTGTCCGTTCACGCTACGGGGGACTTTCGCTGCTCTTCCCCCCGCGGGTCATACCTAATGCTTTTGAAATAACCGCAGATCTCCCCTTGAAAAATCTCACCGAGCGGCTTGCCTACGGGGCATTACTGTTCAGCGAAGAACAGGCGGTTGCGTTTGTCAGTCCGGCCAGACCCGCACTGCGACTTCGCAGGATCGCAGCCAGGCTCAAAAAACACCTTGTCTGGATCCCGCTCAGCAGTTTCAGCTCGGAGACAATCCGGAAACTTCGACGGTTCCATGTCCTGAATGGTAAAATTGTAAGAAGCTGGGCATCGCATTTTATCGGTGACTGATTCAAACCGCACATACTGTTGCCGCAGCGGAAACGATAATCGAAAGGGCCCCGTATGCATGCTCCCCCTCTCCGTTTCTTCCTGTACCTGCTTATTGTAACATGTGCACTCCGTGCTGTCGACAGATCAGAGGAAGAGCAGTTTGTCACTGAAATCGAGGAGCAGTATCGTTCCGAATATTCATTATGCACCGGCGATAACCGTGATGTTAATCTCGAAATTATCCTTATGTGGAAAAAACAGATGAACACCTGGATCGAGTCGGTTGAATACGGATCGATTCTCAGGCACTACCGCGATTCAACCGGCGACACCTCCCAAACGGTCATTCCCTGCACCGTATATCACTGGTTGAGAAAGCGCGAAGAGCACAAACGAAAAGCAGAAGAAGCCGTAATCCGGGACAGCCTCCGCCGCGAAAAGGAGATTGCCGAATCACTGGCAGTCGTCAGAGACCTGCAAAAAAATCCTTCATCACCATTCGACCTCATTGGAATACCTTTTGGCGTTGATAAAAAAACTTTTGTATACATTTTTGCACGGAAATACGACTATAGCATTGTTGAGGCACCCGACTGCATTCTTGTAAATGATTTTGCCTGGGAGAGCAAATCATTTCCAACAACATTCTGCTTTGATAAAAACGGCAGATATGTCCGGCTCGAAATTGAAAGCATGCACTATCCTGCTGATTCACTCGACACGGCAGTCAGGCGGGATGCCCATTTCATGGAAACGATGCTTTCCCACAAGATCGGACAGCCGGACCATATTCATCGGGTGGGATTGTTCGATATCAAAGAAGACCGGCCCGAGCAATACCGGGAATGGGGCACCGGGCCGTATACTGCATGCATTTACCTTGCAACAAAGCTGTACCTTTATAATGCCGTGACAGTGATCGCCCGGGGTCCGCGCAAATAACCGGTACATTTCCGGGTTCAGAACAAACGCAGGTACTGCTTTGCCAGTATCACCCCAATGCAGGCAAGAACAAGAAAATCAAGCCAGAGCTGAACAGGAGAAAACAACGGCTTTTGTTGTTTGCCACGCCGCTGTGCTGATGGCTTTGGCCGTTTTTTTGCACTGGATATGATAATTTCCCCTTGTGCCATTTCCATTTCCCTTCAAACAGAAAGTATACTATCAAAGAAATGCACATGCAAGACCAGAATAGTTGAACAGCTATAACCAGAGTTTTACCGGGAACAAATGAAATATCGCATTTTCGGTCCGTTTGACATAATCATAATCGCCCTTCTCCTGCTGATCAGTGCGATATTTCTTCCGCTGTTTCAGGCTCACGCTCCCTCAATGGTAGTGGTATACCGCGATAGCCATATTATTGCCCGGTATCCACTGTCACAGGACGCCAAATTCACGGTTGAGGGCATAATCGGCCCCGTAACAATCCGTATCCGGAACAAAACCGTCTCTGTTGTGCGTTCCACCTGCAGAAGGCAGATTTGTGTTGCCACCACCCCCATCAGCCGTGCCGGCCGGCAAATAGTATGCGCGCCGAATCATGTGCTTGTACAAATTGAATCATCATCAGAAAAAAAGGCGCCTGATGCAATCGCACGATAAGAAAAATCAAAGCGCATGTACCGTTGAGCGTACCTCGCTGCTGCTGGTGGCGATAAGCCTGAATTTTTTGGAATTCTTTATCCCCCGGATTCCGCTCTTTCCCTGGCTGAAACCCGGACTTGCCAACTGCATTACGCTTGTATGGATTGTGAAATACGGAACTGGTGAGGCTTTTCTTTTTTCACTTTTGAGGATCTGGACAGTCGGATTTTATTTCGGTTTTTCATTTCTTACACTGTCGCTGGGTCTGGGCGGCAGTATTTTTGCTGTCGCGGCAATGGGCGCGGCCTGGCATATTCTGGGAAAACGACAGGTTGCCGGCATTATCGGAATCAGCATAACAGGCGCCCTTTTTCATAATGCAGGACAGCTTGTCATGGTTTATTTCCTCATGGCGAACAATCCATACCTTTTTTACCAGGTCCCACTGATGGCAATTGCGGCAATTGGGTTTGGAACAATCACCGGCCTTATCGCAGGATTTATGCTTACTCTTTCAGAAAAGACACGTCCACAAAAAGGCCGCGCTGTTTTTCCCCTGAAGCATGATTTTCATGAATTATTGCCGTATCACCTTATTGCGACCGCCGGAATTGCCGCGCTGTGCATTGCAATTTTATTCATCGACTCACTTGCAATCCTGGGCATCGCAGCCGCAAGCACCACTCTTTTCGTGCAAGTCTTGGTGCGCGGCTCACTGCGAACATTTCTTTCGCCAATAACAAAGTTCTGGATGCTGTTTGTTTGTATCGGCGCACTCCACCTCTTCTTTACATTAGGGACTCGCATCGAATCGATACCCGGTATCACCCGGGAGGGTGCACGCATGACACTGGTACAATGGCTGCGGATCTGGACCTGGCTTCAGGTGACTCACGTACTCACCCGTTTCCGTTTTCATCTCGTTTTTTTTGCCGCACTCAAAAAGCTGTTTAAAGACTATGGATATTCGCTTGATGCAGGCTTGCTTGCTGTCGAGATTTTTCCGTCAATACCCGGTCTCGTCAGAAAAGAGATTGCCGCGCTCGCCCGGCATTTTTCGGCAAAACGGAGTGCTGCAGTCGGGTCGTTCTTCGAATCACTGTACGAAAAAACAATGCTTCTCGTTGTTGACCATTTGCAGGAGGTTGCTGTAAAAGAGGAGTGAATTGCATGTATGCATGATAGATCACAGGCTTACGGGCTGGATTACCCGTTCACTTGCAAAAGCCCGCATGCCCAGGAAAAGAAACAGCACCCCGGGAGCGCACAAGAAAAAAAACAGTGATACGAGGCCGAGGTTGAAAAAGTAATGTACTGCAACGACAACTGAAAGAAGAAGCAGGTTCACAAAATGCACGAGGCGGGGATTGGCAAGGCATATACCAAGCCATGATGCGCACGACGCACTTGTAAATGATGCCCCGACATACAGAACAGGACCTGTCCAGTCGACCGGTGTCGTATAAGCCGACATAAAGGTAACCCACAAACGCGACAGCACAAAAGGAAACAGCCCCATGGCAATCGACATAAGGACCATATACAATACTTTGCCAAGCAGAATTGTGTTACGCGATATGCCGCAGGTAAGAAGAATTTCGAACGAACCTTTCAGCCGCTCCACAATAAGCACCGATCCTGAAAAAGAGCCTGTTGCCACTACCGAAAAAAATATCCACCATACAATATTCTGCTGATTGTTATTACTGATCATGTTCGAAGCAAAAAGAATACTGTAAATGGCGATTATTATGCCATACACGGCAAACAGCCCGGGATCGTTCCCCTTGAAATTGTTCCATTCGTTCTTAATTATAAGAAAGCAGTGTTTCATTATCCCTCAAATGCTTTTTTGACCGACTCTCTGAATGCAGTATCCAGACACTTAATTTCATGTACGGAACACCCCTGTGCAACAAGCCGGCAAACCAGTGCTGGTATTTCCCTGTCCGGATTTGCCGGTATAAAATGCCACCGACCGTTTCTGTATGATGGTTTTGTGCCGGTTATGCGATGTATTGTTTCTCCGTATTCCGGGTTCCCGTCGGTCCGCAAAATCCACTGGTGTGCCTTTTTCACGGGCTCTGATATATCGGTCAGTTTCGAGTCTTTCAGCACGGCAATCCGGTCGCACAGCACCTCAACGGCTTCAATATGATGCGAGCTGATAAGGATTGTTGCTCCGCGCTGTTTCGCGCCGGTTACCAAGCTGCAAAAGTGATCAAAGGCATCCATATCCAGCGCGACCGTGGGTTCATCGAGAAAACACACCTTCGGCCATCCGAGAAACGCGCGACACAGAGCGCACTGCATGCGTTCACCGCGGGAAAAATGCTTTACTTTTTTTGTACCATCTCTGAAATGAGCTGTTTCCCATACTTCATCAAGATACGCGCTCAGGTCTTTTGGGGAAAGCCCCCGCGCCTGAGCGAAAAAACGGATATTTTCATCGAACGTACAATTCCCCCGGAACCCGTCATGCTCAAGCACCGCACCGACTGCCGTGTAATACGACGGCTCGTGGCGCCAGGGATTGCTGCCGAGAACGTCAATCGATCCTGTATCAGGCTTCAGGAGGCCCAGCAGCAGCCTGATCAGTGTGGTTTTCCCCGCACCGTTCAACCCGACAAGACCGTACACCGTACCCGCATCAAGCGTCCAGTCAATCGAGTCTAGGACTTTCTTTTGTCCAAAGCTTTTTGAAACACCGTTTACCGATACAATCGCGGTCTCCATGGATAAAAAATGAATTATGCCCCTGTTCATGCCAAAATAAATCCGCTTTTACAGAGCTCCGGGGGACTGGCATACACTGCCGTCACCCAGTTTCCCTGTATCATTTTTTTTGCTGTGCTGTATGAAACAGTTTATATTATCATTTGTAACTACTGACGTTTCTCCGTTTTTACTGAATTTTTTTCAGTAGCTCCATTTCCGCATGAAAGTCATAATCGCTCAAACAGCCGGTTTCTGCATGGGAGTTAAACGTGCGGTTGATCTTGCTATCGACCACAGCATGAAAGAAGACGGTACTGTTTACACGTTTGGACCGCTTATCCACAATACGCAAACGCTGGACATGCTCGACTCGCGCGGCGTGCGTGAATTCGACACCGGCTCCTCATCACAAAAATCTCCAATCATTATACGGGCACATGGAATTCCACCCGATTCACAAACCGCTCTGGAAAAACGCGGGCACGCTATTATTGACGGCACCTGCCCGAAAGTCAAAACAGTCCATAAGGTAATTACCAAGTACAGAAACCTCGGATATATGATTGTTATAGCGGGCGACCGCGGGCATGCTGAGGTTGTCGGCCTGATGGGCTATGCCGGTGATGCCGGAATACGTATTCAATCGGTTGAAGATATTGCCGGCATTCCACACGCCGGTAAAATATGCCTTGTTTCACAGACAACATTCGATAAAGAGCTGTTCGACCGCATTGCCGATACGCTCAAAACTCGCTTTGCCGGCTCACAAGTTGTCATAAAAAAAACAATATGTGCGGCTACCAATCACCGCCAGAACGAAACCCGCGATATTGCCTCCAGGGTCGATGCCATGATAGTTGTCGGGGGAAAAAACAGCGCTAATACCAGGCGTCTGGCGTGTATCAGCCGTGAATGCAACACTCCCACCCAGCATGTCGAATCGGAAAAGGAGATTAATATCGATGAGCTTGAGCAGTCCGAAACAGTGGGAATAACCGCCGGTGCATCAACCCCGCAATGGATGATCAAACGTGTCGCAGACTACCTTGAGTTCATGTCCCGAAGAAAGAAAAAAAGCGCGCGGGACAGAATCAAGCGAATTATTGACATTCTCTCGAATTTCAATGTGTTTATCGCGGTTGCGGCAACTGCGGCATTTTACGCCTCGTGCACGATCCAGCGCTTCGATTTGCCGATGAGAGATTTTATTCTCGGCGGGATTGTCATGTTTCTTTATTTTCTCTCTATCTATCTTGTTAACAGTATGACCGGTATTGAAATGACCCAGCACCTCGGTAT